>RZZM01000595.1 GCA_009929845.1 Spartobacteria bacterium | reverse complement strand
CCGGAACTTCGCGCGGATGTACAATGTGTTTATGGTTGTGGTCGCACACCCGACGAAATTGCAACGGAAGCCGGACGGCGATTATCCTGTGCCGTCGCCATACGACATAAGCGGTTCAGCGAACTGGCGCAACAAGGCTGATTGCTGTCTTGCCGTGTGGCGCTCTCACCAAGCCGATGACGGGAAGGTTCAGGTCCACATCCAGAAAGTGAGGGATAAAAACCAGGGCCGTTGTGGTTGCGCTCACTTCCAATGGACAAGGGCCACCGGGATATTTACGGAGGCGGGGGCATGATGACCGCGCAACACAAATTTTTCCGGGGGGTGTACTTTGGCCGCACCGGTCGGCAAAATAATAGCCGGGGGGGGTGTTGAAATGACCCCAAAAAGAACCACGCTGGCGACGTGGCGCGCGGTCTGTCGGCGACCGTGGGCCGGACGTGGGCGAGGGTGTTGCGCTGGCCTTCCGGGATGCCGTTCAGAACGCTGGGGCCGTTTTCCTGCCGGGCCTCCAAGATGGGCGCAACGCAGCAACCGCCACGACCGGGCGCAACGGTCTGCAGGTTGGAAGGTCTGCAGGTTGGAAGGTCAGGACCAGGCCGACCGGGCGCGGGATGGTAGTGCGCAGGAACGGCGCGGACGTGGGCGCGAAGGGGCGCTGGTATGTGTGGACGTGGCGAGAGCATGGAGGGCGCTGGTATGTGTGGTCTTGTAAAACGTGTGGAACAAATGAAAATGAAAGGGAAAATCGAAAATGAATACGACCGAAAAAGCGCTGATGTTAGATGCCGTAAAACGTTTATGCGCCGCTTTTGGATGCGAGATCGCACCCGACGCTGAACCCGCGGTAAAGATGGCTGAAGGTTTGGGCATTGTCGCCGCCGCGCTGATGAAAAACCGCCAGAACCTTGTGGCCTTGACGCAACGGGCCGCCAGACACATCGAGGCGGACCCCGCCGGGACCGATAAAAACGGTGGTTTAACGGGGCAATGACACACCCGCCGGAGGTTTTGGGTCCTTCTGGGCCGGAAGCCAAAAGTGGGGACGCCGCGCTCCATCATTTTCTGTCTGTCGAAAAATCTGAGGCCGGGGTCAGTCAGTACGCACGCCGGGCGCTAATGAGACAAACGAAAAAGCCTAAAACGTGGTTAAAGCGCACAAAGACAGACATTTACAATAGTAGACATAACGTTTTTTATCCGACGTTGTGAGACAATAGAGCCGTGAAATGTGTTGACAATGCTTTGCACGAAGTGCAAAGTGGCCGGTATGGAAATACTCATTTTGACAGTAGATGAAGCCGCCGCCAGATATGGCGTGAACGCTTCAACCATCCGCACGCTGATAAGCCGGGGCACATTGCGAAGCCACAGGGTAAACGGGAGGGTTCACGTTGAAGCCGGTCAGGTGAAAAGCATGGTTGAAAAGAAGTGTCCGGGGTGTTTGGATTACTTCAGGCCGAAGAACGCAAGGCAAAGGTTCTGTTCTGACGCATGCCGGAAGCGAGCGCACCGGGCAAAGCAGTAGACCGCCATCACCGGAAGCCAACACGCCGACCGGGCCGACCGCGACCCCCGACCATTGAACCCCGACCGGATCCGACCGGGCCGACCCGACCGGGGCCGCCTTGACCACCCGACCAGGCCGACCGGGCCGACCAGGCCGACCGGGATATTCTCAATTCCGGGCCGTCACCCCGTCTATTTTAGCGCACACGAGCCGCCGCCGGCCGGGGGGTTATGTTGGTCAGGGGTGGGCCTTTTTTGGCCTTGTCGCAGGTCTGTCGCAAGTCCGTCTAAATGACATTTTTTTGGCCTTGTCGCAGGTCTGTCGCAAGTCTGTCGCAAGTCAGGTTCATTTCAGTCAAATCCTGTCGCAGTTTTGTCGCAAGTCAGACACGTAAAATGGCGCCTTTTTTGCCATATTTGCTACAATTATGTAACTTTCTAACTTTTGAGAGGCTTTCTGTAAGTTGCTGTATTTTAGGGGGTTAGGTGGTGGCGAGAGGCGGAATCGAACCGTCGACACAAGGATTTTCAGTCCTCTGCTCTACCGACTGAGCTATCT
>RZZM01000176.1 GCA_009929845.1 Spartobacteria bacterium | reverse complement strand
TCACTTTTTTCTCGCGCAGAGGCGCAGAGGCGCAGAGAATTTTATTCTTCGCACGGGGGGCGGCTCGGTGTGCGCTGCAGGCTAAACAAACCTCTTCCCCCGTTATAGTTGTCTCCTGCTCTGCGCCCCTGCGCCTCTGCGCGATTCCTTTAGAACCTTTATACTGACTCTGAGGGGTAATAAACGGCCGTTCACCGTCCGCCGAACAGGTCGGTTCCGACCCGGATATAGGTGGCGCCCTCCTCGATGGCCACCTCGAAATCGTGCGACATTCCCATGGAAAGCTCTTCCAGAGGGAACCCGGTTGCCGCGCGGCAGGCGTCGCGCAGCTCGCGCAACTGGCGGAAGTAGACGCGGACCTTTTCCGGGTCCTCGCAATACGGCGGCATGGTCATCAGCCCGAGCACATCCACATGCATCAGGCCGGTCGCCTCGTTGAGCACCCCCTCGACCTCCCCCGGCGACATTCCGTGTTTCACGCTTTCGCCCGAAACATTCACCTCCAGCAGCACCCCGATGTTTTTCATCTGATCCGCGGCATGCCGGTCCACATCCCGGAGCAGCTTCAACGAATCAATCGAATGGATCATCTCGAAGAGTTGCACCGCCAGACGCGCCTTGTTGCCCTGCAAATGTCCAATCATATGCCATCGGATCCCCGGCGGACACAGCGGAATCTTCTGCTGCGCCTCCTGCACCCGGTTTTCGCCGAACAAGAGCTGTCCGGCCTCGAACGCCTCCTGCACCTGCTCCGGCGGATGCTTCTTCGAGACCGCCACCAGGCGCACCGCCTCCCGCGCCCGTCCCGCGCGCCCGCACGCCCCCTCTATCCGCTCCTCAACCACCGCCAATCTGTCCGAAAATGTCTCCATACCATGCATTCCTTATCTAAAAAAGTTTCCAATCATTGGAAAAAACACAAAAAAAGTTTCCAATCATTGGAAAAATTAACAAAAAAGTTTCCAATGGTTGGAAAAATAGCAAAAAAAGTTTCCAATGGTTGGAAAAAATAGCAAAAAAGTTTCCAATGGTTGGAAAACGGCAATTTCTCAATAATCCTTCTTGGGACCGGCCCCAAATGCCCCCGAAATCGGCGTACTCATCATCCCGTAACTACTTGGAGCAAAAATGACCATTTTGCAGGTGGCCCAGTTTAAACGCGCGTTCACGTGCCGAGCTGGGGCTCCGCGTTCCCGGGCCGTCTCTGTCCCTGTTTTTTCTGTCTTTTTGGGGACAGGGAAACGCGGCATTATTTCAGGGTTTTCGCAAAAATAACAATCGAATTCATGCGACGGCCGTGTCATGAAAACGATTATTGGGTCGCATAAGCTCCTTCTGTCGGCACTAAGGGAAAAAAACGGACAAAAATGGGCTTTTAGCCCCTTGAAGTAGCGATTTTTTGCGAAAAATTGGCTGTTTTTGTGTCTTTTCTCGTTTTATGCGCCATTCCGCCGGTGGACGGCTAATGTTCCCATGAGCGGGTACATGTTGGCTCGATGGGAATCTCGCCTCCAGGATAACTGCTTCCGCGGGAGAGCAAATCGACGGCTTTTCCAGGAAAAACGGAATATTTCTCAGAATTTTGGCCTTCTTGCGCTATTTTTGGCCTGGAAATGCCCATTTTTGTCCGTTTTGGACGGATTTTTGTCGCCTCTCTCGCTGTTGCGTGCGTGCGCGGCTTGGCATGTGGCTCGCCGTGCGCGGCAGGCTGAAGCCTGAACAACAAGCCCATTCCACCGGTTGTAACCGTGGTGAAATCCGTCGGTTATCCTTTGGGCTTACCATGCCGCAGATTCGTCTTGTCGATCCGCCCGGAGGCTGTTTGGCATGTGATCGGGGATGCTCAATGACAAACAGCACAGCGTAAATTCCCGAAAAAAATCGCATGTAGGTACTTGCTTTTTTCAAAATGAGCCGCTAGTGTTCCGCGGCTTTAAGTATGGAGATGGTATTTGAAGGATGTCGCGGCGGAGTGTCGCGGCACGAAAGGTATAACAGAACAATGAAAAAAGACATACATCCTAATTACGGTGATGCGACCATAACATGCGCGTGCGGAAGCGTCATCAAAACACGTTCAACAAGAAAAGAAATGCATGTGAACTCCTGTTCGCAATGTCACCCGTTTTTCACGGGCAAGGCGAAGTTTATCGATACGGAAGGCCGCGTGGAAAGATTCCGCAAACGCTACGCCGCCGCAAGCAAGTAGCTATTTGTTTTAAAGGGCCAGGATTGTATTCATTTACTCCTGGCCCTTTTTCTGTGCAAATGGCCCACCCCGCACCCCACCACGAAGCATTCTGGAACAAACAATCATGATCAGCGCCTCCTACCTCGATAAAGTGAATGCCCGGCTTGCCGCGGTGGAAGCCAGGCTCTCCGCACCGGACACCGCCGCGGACCACAATCGCTTCCGGTCCCTGATGTCGGAACACAACCACCTCAAAAAGCTCCAGGGGGTGGCCCAACGGTATTTTACCCTGCTCAAGGACATGGAGGACAGCCGGGCCCTGCTTGAAAATGACGGAACGGAAACCGAGTTGCGCGAGATGGCGGAGGAAGAGCTGGCGCTCTGCGAACAGCATCTGCCCGCCGCGGAAAAGGCGCTGATGATCGCCCTGCTGCCCCCCCGCCCGGAAGACAGCCGCAACACCATCTTTGAGATTCGCGCCGGCACGGGGGGCGATGAGGCGGCGCTTTTTGCGGCCGATCTTTTCCGCATGTACGCGCGTTTCGCGGAGGAAAAGGGCTGGCGGACGAATGTCATTGACGCCAACGCCTCTAACATCGGCGGCTACAAGGAGATTATCTTTTCGGTGGAGGGCCAGGATGTCTATCGGACGCTGCGTTACGAGAGCGGCGTACACCGCGTGCAGCGCATTCCGGTGACGGAGGCGGGCGGGCGCATCCACACCTCGGCGGCCACCGTGGCCGTACTGCCCGAGGCAGAGGAAATTGATGTGGTCATCAAGCCCGAGGAAGTGCGCGTGGATATCTTCCGTTCCTCCGGCCCGGGCGGACAAAGCGTGAATACAACCGATTCGGCGGTACGGCTCACGCACCTGGCCACCGGCCTTGTGGTCCAGTGCCAGGACGAAAAATCGCAGCACCGCAACAAGGAAAAGGCCATGCGCGTGCTTCGGGCGCGCCTGCTGGACCGCCTGCAGGACGCAGAGGACGAAAAACGGGGTGACGCCCGCCGCTCGCAGGTCGGCTCCGGCGACCGCAGCGAACGCGTGCGCACCTACAATTTCCCGCAGAACCGCGTGACCGACCACCGCATCAACATGACCCTTTACAATCTTGACCGTTTCATGGAGGGGGACATCGACGACTTGCTGAACGCGCTGTACGAACATGATGTGCAGGAGCGCCTCCAGAAGGAAGTGGACGTGGATGTCCTGTAACCGAAGGGACCCCGAATGACCACCCTGGGCGCATTCATCGAAGAGCTGGCGGGCGCATTTGCCGCGCACGCTGTGGATGAACCGCGATTGACCGCCGAACTTCTCGTTGCGGAGATCATGCAGCGTCCCCGGCTGGAGCTGATCGCATCCCCCGGGGCGTGCGTGCCGCCTGCCGATCAGGAGCGTATACATGCCGCTTCGCGTCGGCTCTGCGCGCATGAACCCCTGCAATATGTGCTGGGTTCGGCTAATTTCCTGGGCCATGCCATCGAAACCGACCGGCGCGCCCTGATCCCGCGGCCCGAGACCGAACAGCTTGTCGAGCTGGTCCTGGCCTGCGCCCCGCTCTGGGAACGCCCCGCGCCACGCGTGGCGGACGTGGGCACAGGCAGCGGCTGCATCATCATCAGCCTGGCGCTGGCGCGCCCCCATGCGGCCTGCACCGCCATCGACGCGTCGGCCCACGCGCTCGAACTCGCCCACAAGAACGCCGTGCGCCACGGGGTGCATCCGCGGATCGCCTGGACGCACAGCGACCTGCTTGCGGATGTTCCGGACGCCTCGCTGGACGCCATCGTCGCCAATCTCCCGTATATTCCATCCGGCGCGTGCCCCGCCCTGCCCCGCAATGTGCGTGACTATGAACCGATGGACGCCCTGGATGGCGGGCCCGCCGGCCTTGACCTGGTCACGCGCCTTGCGGCACAGGCGCGAACCGCCCTGGTTCCCGGCGGCTACCTGTTCCTTGAAATCGGGGATGAACAGGGTCCGGCGGTCCGCGACCTGCTGGAAAACGCCGGATACCGGCACATCAACATAAAAAAAGATCTGGCCCAACGGGATCGTTTTGCCCTAGCATCGACGCCATGAAGTCCCATAGACATTTGATAGCCATCACCACCAAGAATGCCTTCATTCTATTCCTGGTGATTTTGGGCGGGACCTTCATCCTCTATAAACAGGGCGAATGGATCGCGGAGAACCGTCCGCGGTTCCGGCGGCTGACCTCCATCGAACGGATTCCGTGCGAATACTGCGCCGGGTCCGGGTTGATTGACGACGAAACCACCCCGAGCGGATACAGCATGTGCCCCATCTGCTTCGGGCTCGGGGCTAACCTGATCCGCAAAATGGACGACAACGACAAGCTCTGCCCCGCCTGCGGCGGCATGGGCCGCATCTACGATTTTGACACCGATCTGCCCCGCACCTGCGGACGATGCGACGGGCGCGGCCTTATCCACACCAGGCAGCCGGAAGAATGAACCTCCCCCTGCCCTCCTCGATCCTTATCTCGACATCTGCCGAAACAGCCTCCGGCCTGAGCGGCGATAAATAAATCCGGGATACCGAATCACTTGTCGGATGTTTCCAGGCGCAAGTCTGAGATTTGATGAAGCGTCAAACCTGTCTTACTGGCGATCACTTCATCTTCCAATAGCCCCAAAAGACTTCGGGCGACGTCAAGCCTGGCGTCCATACCGCCTTCCGCGCGCCCTTTCTCCAGCCCTTCCTCCAGCCCTTTCGCCAGTCCTTCCTCCAGCCCTTTCTCCAGCCCTTTCTCCAGCCCTTTCGCCAGCCCTTCCTCCAGCCCTTTCGCCAGCCCTTCCTCCAGCCCTTCATCTCTGGCAATTTCGATTTTCAGTCGTGCCGCGCCCTCTTCCGATGCTCGATCCAACAGGAACTTTTCGTAAATCCGTCGCTTCTCCGGGGTCAAATCGAGCACATCAAGCTTTTTCTTCATGCGGTCGATATTTCTCGCCTTGAAGGATTCCGGCACCACGCAGTTTTTAACGGCGTATATCCATTCGTCCAGATCGTCTCCGACCACATCATGAAAGTGCTTAATCGGAATGATGTAGTATTCGGGGAGCGTTCTCGGCGCTTCGTTTTCCAAATCCAGCATGCTTTTGGTTATGTAAGGCAAGACGCCTTCCTTGACCATTAAATGGCTGGTGTGAATGCCGCGAAAAACGGTTGTTCCGTGATAGACATAATCCTGCTCGTGAAAGCCTATCTCGAAGTGGACAATACTGACGGAAATAACTTTGCGCACATTCTGATACGGTTGGCCCTTTTCGAGCGTTTCGGTCACCACCTTCGAAACCCCATACAGCAATCGCCGCAAGAAATCCAACTCCAGCGAATACTGCACTTCAATGATTATGCGTTCTCCAGAGGCCAACTTCACCAGTAAATCGACCCGATTCTGCCTGGCCTGTTCCTCCGCGCGGTTGCTTTCGCTTTCCAGCAGCTCTTCGACTTGGACCTCTTGTTTCAGCAACGCTGACAAAAACCCCTCCAGCACATCAAAGTTTGCCTTGTCGCGCAAGACCGTCTTGAGCGCCCAGTCAAAACTCATGATTTTACGTTCATTACTCATCACTGTCTTGATACATGATATAGACGCCGGATACAAGCAATCATTTGCGCCTTGTGAAGCAAGCGGATCGATTTTTCACGGAGCAAAAATCGATTTTTAGTTGCGACAGGCCGTATATGCTTCTATAGGTATTGTGCGTTAAATCATCAGATGCTGAGGAATAGACATGTTTGATTCATTAAGTCAGTCACTGCAAAAGGTATTTAAGAATCTTCGCGGATACGGCAAGTTATCCGAGAAGAATGTCAAAGACGCGCTGCGCGAGGTGCGTCTGGCGCTGCTGGAGGCAGATGTCAACTTCGAGGTGGCGCGGGATTTTATCGCGAAGGTGCGTGAGACCTGCCTGGGCGAGGAGGTGCTTGAGAGCGTCACGCCGGGACAGCAGGTGATCAAGCGGGTGCACGACCAGATGGTCGAACTGCTGGGCGGCGCCCACAAGGACTTCAACCTTTCCGACCAGCCGGCGCAGGTCATGATGCTGGGGCTCCACGGCGCCGGCAAAACCACCACCACCGGCAAACTGGCCTTGTACTGGAAAAAGGCGGGACGCAAGGTCATGCTGGTGGCCTGCGACATCCGCCGCCCCGCCGCGGTCGAGCAGTTGCGCATCCTTGCCGGACAGGTAGATGTGCCGATCGTCACCCCCGAGCCGGGGGAACGTGTCCCGGACCTCGGGCGCCGCGCCATGCGGCAGGCGGTGAAGGAGAATATCCAGGTGGTTATTTATGACACCGGCGGCCGGTTCCAGATCGATGAAGAGCTGGTGCAGGAACTCAAGGACCTGCGCGACGCCGTCCACCCCAAAAACGTCGTCCTCGTGCTGGATGCCGCCATGGGCCAGGAATCGGTCCATGTCGCTCAATCATTTAATGAATCGCTCGGCCTGACCGGGCTCATTTTGACCAAACTCGACGGCGACGCCCGGGGCGGGGCCGCCCTCTCCGTGCAGGCCGTCACCGGCTGCCCGGTCATCCTCACCGGCGCCGGTGAAAAGATGTCGGACCTGGAGGCCTTCCACCCCGAACGGATGGCGTCGCGCATCCTGGGCATGGGCGACGTAGTCAGCCTCGTGGAAAAGGCGCAGGAGGTGGTCGACGCAGGGGAAATGGCCCGCATGGAAGAGCGCCTGATGAAGAACACCTTCAACCTGGAGGATTTTCTCGCGCAGCTCCAGCAATTGAAAAAGATGGGTCCGATCGAGAATTTACTTGAAATGCTGCCGATGGACGCTAATGTCCCGGCGCATGTTCGCCAGAATATGGCGGCGCTCTCGGGTGACGAGATGAAGAAGGCCGAAGCGATTATACACAGTATGACCGCGAAGGAAAGGCAGCGGCCGGATATCATCAACGGCAGTCGCCGGAAACGCGTCGCGGCGGGCAGCGGAACGGACATCCGGGATGTTAATGACATCCTCAAGCGGTTCAACCAGGCCAAGAAAATGGCCAAACAGATGAAAAAAGCGCAAAAAAGGTTGCTTCGCTTCGCAAAGTAATATAAGGATAGCGCCTTTGTCGTACGGAAACAGGCTTTCGTGCGAGTGAGTACTATGTGTTTTCAGGCGGAAAACCGCCCAAAAGCGCTGCCTTTTCGTACAAACAGGCAGCATGGCAGAAAAGACGGACAGAGGTTAAAAACATGGCAGTAAAAGTAAGATTACGGCGTATGGGAAACGCGAACACCCCGTTTTACCGGGTGATCGTGGCCGATTCCCGCTCCCCTTCCAAGGGTCGGTTCATTGAAACTATTGGCTGGTACGACCCGAAGCTTGAAGGCGTGAACTTCAAACTGGATGTCGAACGGCTTGACTACTGGGCCAGCAATGGCGCCCAGCTTTCCGACACGGTCCGGAGTCTCGCGAACAAGGCCAAGCGCCTGGCGAAGCGTACCGTGGCGGCATCCGCCGTCGAAGCGGCGGCGCCCGTGGAAGAAACGGCCGCACCGGAAGTGGCGTCCGAGGAAACCCAGCCGGCAACGGCTGAAGCGTAGAGGGGAGCTGCTCCATGAGAGAGCTGATTGAATATATTGTACGGGCCCTTGTAGACTACCCGCAGGACATCCAGATTACGGAGGTCGACGGCGAAAAGACGGTGATCTTCGAGCTGCGCTGCAACAAGAAGGATGTCGGCAAAGTGATTGGCAAGAGCGGCAAGACCGTTGGCGCGATCCGCACCCTGCTCAATACCGCCGCGACAAAAGAGGGACGCAAGGCGATGCTTGAAGTGGTGGACTGACCGCTGCATGGGGCTGGCACTTGATATTGATATAATTACCATTTTTCCCGGCATGCTCACGGGCTACCTGGGTGAAAGCATGATGAAACGGGCCTCCGAAGCTGGATTGGTCCGTTTTTCATATATAGACCTGCGCGATTTCACCACGGATGTGCACCGAACGACGGATGACCGCCCCTATGGTGGCGGCCCCGGGATGATCATGAAACCCGAGCCGATCTTCAAAGCGGTGGAATCGGTCCGACGCGAAGGCTCGCGGATTATCCTGATGACCCCGCAAGGCGCCCCCTTCCGGCAGCAAACCGCGGTGGCCCTGGCCGCGGAAACACACTTGGTCTTCATCTGCGGACACTATGAAGGCGTGGACGAACGGGTGCGTGAATTTCTGGTCACCGACGAGATTTCCATCGGCGACTATGTCCTGACCAATGGCGCGCTCGCCTCCGCGGTCGTGATCGACGCGGTTGTACGCCTGCTCCCCGGCGTGCTGGGCGCAGGCGAAGAAGCCACCGAACAGGAATCCTTCCGCCGCCCCCTGCTGGAATTCCCGCAATACACGCGCCCGGCTGATTACAACGGCATGCAGGTGCCCGAAATTCTCCTCTCCGGCAACCATCCCGCCATCGCCCGCTGGCGCGAAGAACAGTCTATGAAGCGCACGAGCGAGCGCCGACCCGATATGTTGGCGCCCTAAAATCTCCTGACACCCCCTTTCCAAAACGTGACGAGCATAAAAAAGTGTATTTATTAACATTCGCCCCTTGACGTCATACTGCATATCGGTAATATGTCGCCTCTGCAATTGAGGAAAAATGACATGAGTAAGCTTTTAGATAAGATAGACCAGGAACAATTGAAAAAGACAGCCATTCCGGATTTCCGGGTGGGCGACACCGTAAAAGTGCATGTGCGCATTCGTGAAGGCGGCAAGGAACGAATACAGGTTTACACCGGTACCGTCATCGCCCGCGATGGCGCAGGCGCCGCCGAAACATTCACCGTCCGCCGTATTTCGTACGGGGAAGGTGTTGAGCGTGTATTTCCGATCCATTCCCCCAACGTGGACAAGATCGAAATCGACCGGCATGGCCGGGTGCGCCGCGCGAAGCTTTATTACCTGCGCAAACGCTCAGGCAAAGAATCGCGCATCAAAGAACGGCGCTTGAAAAAGGCGTAAGTTGCTCGAGTACGAACAACAGGCGTGGGACAATCAGTTTACGAACGTGGCCGGCATTGATGAAGCCGGCCGCGGTCCGTTGGCGGGTCCGGTGGTCGCCGCCTGTGTGCTTTTCGACAAGACTTTTCTTGCCGGCGAACTACCCGTTCCGTTCCAGGGACTGACCGATTCCAAACAACTGACGGCGGCGCGGCGCGACAGTTTTTTTGACCTGCTGACACAGTCCCCCTGGGTTCATTTCGCCTTGGGCCTGGTGGAGGCCGAAGGCATAGACCGCGTCAATATCCTGCGCGCGACACACAAGGCCATGAGGCAAGCGGCGATCGGCATACACCCCGCGCCGGACCATCTCCTTGTGGACGGCCGACCGGTTCCCGACCTGCCCTGCCCATCCACCGCGATTGTCAAGGGCGACGCCAAAAGCCTGTCGATCGCCGCCGCGAGTATCATCGCCAAGGTCACCCGCGACCGTCTCATGCTGGAAATGGACGCGCAATACCCGCAATACGGCTTTGCGCGCCACAAGGGATACGGCACCTCGGAGCATCTGGCCGCCCTCAAGGCGCATGGCCCTTGCCCCTTTCATCGCCGTTCTTTTCAACCGGTCCGCGACGCCGACCCCACGATCCTCAAAATGGTTCAGGGAGAACTGCTCTGATGGCGCCTGTATGGCCATGGAAAAAGAAAGCGATGGCGCCGCATATCCGCCAGGGGATATGGGGCGAAAAGATGGCGGTGGCCATGCTGAAAAAAAAGGGCTACCGCA
>RZZM01000175.1 GCA_009929845.1 Spartobacteria bacterium | reverse complement strand
TGAAAAAATTTCGGAAACTCTGCGTCTTTCTGGCTCGGACTCCAGATGGACTACGACCTCGACATTGCCGAGGATACTCTCTCCAACAAAATCCACAGAAAAAATAGGCGTTTTTCGCTAAATTTTTGGCATTTTTCCTCCCAGTGCATGCGCGGCTCGGCGTGCGCGGCAGGCTAAAGCCTCTGTACAACGAACATCTTCCTGCGAGGGAGTTATGCGTGGTGCTGTGCGTCGTCACTTAGTCCCGCATGTAATCTCACGCTTGCGCCTCGATGCCTGCCGGCAAGCCGGATGCGATTGAAGCGCTGCGTCAGGATGCAGGGCAGGCTTGATAGCAGGAAATAGCCAACCATGATCCATCCGGCCCACAGTGGATTCCAGAGAAAGAACAGGGGCGCACAGGCCATTTGAAGCCAGTGGGCGAGTTCTCCTCGGCAGGTTTCCTGTTCAAACCGCCGGAAATAATCGGGACTGCGGCCCCCCAGGTTTTTTTTCGCGAAACCGCCCCGGAACCATACCGCGGCGTCAGGCAGGAGCGCTTTCCATTTCCGGATGCGGAAGAAGCGCTCGTAAAGGCGTCCATCCCTTTCCCATGCCCGCTTGCGGAAAAGCCATGCTTCGGGGCGAAAGAGCCCCGCTGGAAACTGGGTAATGCCCCAGGCGATGCCCATTTGCAGGATAAAACAACCGGTCACGTTCAATACAACAATCCAAAATGGCGGCAGGTGAATCATGGCGGCGGCTCCTCCTGCACCCCCACCGTGCGCCCCTTCCAATCCGTCTTCGCGGGAAGGGCGCTGATGAAGAAAAAGAAGAACAGAAAAACCGGATAGCACAGGGCCACTAAGCACGGGAAGGAACCCAGACGCCGAAAGTGCCAATGCATCTGCGCAACAAACAGCAGGTAAAGAAACATCCAGGCGGCGCCTGTGCCGGGCATGCCGCACCATGTGAGCAGCAACATCACGCAGGTCGCGGCGGCCACTGTGAGCCACAGGATGATGAGAATAAGCAGCGGGCGCGGGGTCTGGGACGCGCCGGAGCCAAACGCTTTGCGCCATCCCCTTACCAAACCGGAAAATCCATCGGGATACATGCGGATGCCAAGCGTGCCCTCCCCGCCACGACAGCAAACCGGAATTCCGGCCGCTTTGAACAGCGCCGCCAGCCGCAGGTTTTCAAGGATGTGCTGACGGACGCTTTCATGACCGCCCACCTGCCGGTAATCTGTCTTCGATACCATCAGAAACGGCCCGTACAGTCCCGCGCTGTGACCGTTGCGCGACCAGACAGCAAAGGCGTTCACAGCCGCGGCCGTAATGACATTGAAAAAGACTGAAAACCATTCATAGGGTTTCCTGACCACATGAAAAGGCACTACCGACAACGCCCCCTTTTCCTCCATCCAGGCCGATGTGATCGACACCAGCCCGTCGTCTTCCAGCCAGGTGTCGGCATCCATGAAGACAAGCACCTCGCCCTGCGACACCTGCGCGCCCTGGTGGCAGGCCCACGTCTTTCCGGTCCACCCGCCGGGCAGCGTCGCTGAAGAGATGACGCGCGCGCCATAGCGATGCGCGATTTCCGGCGTACGGTCGGTCGAGTGGTCATCCACCACGATGACTTCGTGTGGCGGCGGTTGTTGCCCGTTCAGTGATTCGAGCAGGCGCGGGAGATTGTGTTCCTCGTTGCGTGCGGGGATGATCACCGATAGGGCTGGCGCCGGCAACGGACGCTGGCCGCACCGCGGGATGTTCCACAGCAACAGGAATCCGGCGACCCAGACGGCCAGGAAGATAAACCACAGCGTCAGTTCCGGTCCCATTCAACAATCCTCTTGCAAACATTCTGGCCGCACAGCACCACCATCGGCATGCCGCCGCCCGGATTGACGGACCCGCCGGTGAAAAAGAGATTGTCGTAGCGCGTGCTGTGTTTCGGGGCCTTGAACGCGAAGTTCTTGATTCGGTCCGACACCACGCCATATATCGAACCCTTGTTGGAATAGTATTGTTGGCGAATATCCAGCGGAGTCCAGACATGCTCGAAGACGACATGACGGCGCAGATCCTTGAGCCCCATGCTTTCCAGTCGGTCAATGATATGCTCCTTGAAGCGCAGGTAGTCCTCGCGTGTGTAGGGCCGACGGTCGTTGATGTATGGAATGTGGGGCAGTATCTTAAGGCACTCGCATCCCGCCGGAGCCACCGTGGGGTCGGTGCGCGACGCGGCCACCAGGTAGATGGTCGGGTTATGCGGAAGCACCTTATCGCGGAAAACACTTTTAAAATGCTTTTTCTGGTCGCTGGAGAAAAAGAAGTTGTGGTGCGCGAGCTGGTCGTATTTGCAGTCGAGTCCCAAATCGAGCACGAGGCCCGAGCAGGCCGGTTCGAAACGTTCAAGCTTCCGCATGAAGGCCGCGTCCTCTTTCAGCAGGGTTTCATAGGCCGGAATGACCTCCATATTCGAGACGATGATATCGGCGTTTAGGGCCGATCCGTCCTTGAGGGTAATCCCGGTGACCTGGTCGCCTTTTTTCCGGATGGCCATGACTTCGGCATTCAAATGCACCTCGACGCCCAGTTCCTCCATCAGGCGCCCGAGCCCCCTGGCGATGCCGTAGAGGCCGCCGTCCACGTACCACAGATCATGACGGAACTGGATAACCGGCAGGCAGTTCATGAAGCCGGGCGCGTCATAGGCGGAGGACCCGACGTATTTGATGAAAAAGTCGAAGATATCCCGCAGGTACCGGTTGGAAATCCGTTTGGCGACCCCCTGGTGCATGGTATGCCAGAAGTCGAATTGAAAAAACGCCGAACCGCTGTAGAACGCCATGAACTCGCGCGCCGTATCCAGGCCGGCCTCAAAATACCCCTTCTCCACCAGATCGTACTGTGTCTCAGCGTATTTCATGAATGCCTCGACCTGCCGCGCCGCGCCCGGCTCGAGTTTCTCGGCCTCGGCGGCCATCCGCTCCTTTTCCATGAAAAGGTTAACGACCGTCCCGTCATCAAAAAAATTTCTCCAGTGTGGCTGCAGGGTGCGAATGGGAATGTAGTCGGCCATCTTTTTGCCGGAGCGCGTGAAAAGGCGCTCGAAGATATGCGGCAGGGTCAGGATAGAGGGCCCCATATCAAAGGTGTAGCCCTGAGTCGTCAGTACATTGAGCTTGCCCCCGATGCGGTCGTTCTTCTCGTAAACGCTCACCTCATACCCCTCCTGCGCAAGGGTGATGGCCGCGGATATCCCGCCCAGCCCGGAACCAATGACAATGATTTTTTTCTTCGCGCTCATCGTGTCTCCTCAGCACAAGTTGATGGTGAGACTACCCGCTTTTCCGGAATAAAGACACGAAAAAAATCTGACAAATGTTCTTCAACAAGGTATAAACGACCCATGACGGACAATGTGTCTATCCTGAAAATGCGCGAATTCTTCGCCGACGGCGGCACGCGCGAGCTTTCATTTCGCCGACAGGCGTTGCATACCTTTGCCCGCGTCATTGAGGCGTCGGAGGCAGAAATACTCGCCGCGCTCAAGGAGGACCTGGGCAAACCGACTATTGAGGCGTATGCGTCCGAAGCGGGCTTTGTCCTGCGCGACATCCGTTATACCGTAAAGCACTTGCGCCGATGGGCCCGTCCCGCAAAGGCCAGGGTTCCACCGCTGCTCTGGCCGGGGCGCGCCCGTGTGATTCCCGAGCCGCGCGGCGTGGCGCTTATCATCGGTCCCTGGAACTACCCCTTTCAACTGGCGCTCTCGCCGCTCATCGCGGCCGTGGCCGCCGGGAACTGCGCGGTAGTCAAACCTTCCGAGTACGCCCCGAAAACATCGGCGGTGATTCGGGACATCCTCGCGAAATCCTTTGACGGGGCCCACGTCCGCGTTGTGGAGGGCGACCACACCGTCGCAGCGCGTCTCCTGGAAGAGCCCTTTGATTATATTTTCTTCACCGGCGGCACGGAAACCGGCCGTAAAGTCATGGCCGCGGCCGCCCGGCGCCTGACGCCGGTGACGCTGGAACTGGGCGGGAAAAACCCCGCGATGGTATGCGCCGACGCGGACATCCGCGTGGCGGCGCGCAGGATTGCGCGCGGCAAGTTCATGAACGCAGGCCAGACCTGTGTGGCGACGGACCATGTATGGGTGGACCACGCGGTAGCGGCGCCGTTCATGGAGGCGCTCACCGGGGCCATCACCTCGTTTTACGGCGCGCATCCGGAAGACAGTCCTGATTACGGGCGTATTATCAGCGCCCGGCACGTTGACCGGCTTGCGGGCCTCCTTGAAGGACAGGCGCCGACGCTTGGCGGCGCGTTCAACGCCGAAACAAAATACGTTGCCCCCACCCTGCTGCTGGCGCCCGCGGCCGGTTCCCCGGTCATGCAGGAAGAAATTTTCGGCCCGATCCTGCCGGTGATCGCGTACTCGTCTTTGGACGACGCCGTGGCGCGAATCCGCGCCATGCCGCCGCCGCTAGCGCTTTATATTTTTTCATCCTCGCGCGCCCGGGCGGAGGACCTGCGCGCGCGCATCCCGTCGGGCGGGGTGTGCGTAAACGACACCGTCCATCACCTGCTTGTCCCGGCGCTCCCGTTTGGCGGCCTCGGCGCGAGCGGCATGGGCGCTTATCACGGACGCGCCGGGTTTGACACCTTTACGCACTGGCGAAGTGTCATGACACGCGGCACATGGCCGGATGGAAAGCAAACCTATCCCCCGTTCAGCCTCTCGCTGAACACCTTTAAAAAGATGTACCGGTGGATGGCGGGCTGATATAAAATACAGAACAGAAGAACAACGGAGACCGTTATGGCAGAACATCCTGAAAAAAAACACATTGTAGTGGTTGGCGCGGGGCCGGGCGGACTGACCGCGGCGATGATCCTGGCCTATCGGGGTTTTCGTGTGACGGTGTGCGAAGCACAGCACCGCGTAGGCGGACGCAACGGCGCACTCGAGTTGGGCCCGTACACCTTTGACATCGGACCGACATTCCTGATGCTCAAGAGTATTCTTGACGAAGTCTTTCACGAAGCGGGCGGCGACGCCGACACCGCCATGGACATGCGCCGTCTTGACCCCATGTACCGCCTGCAGTACCAGGACGCGCACATCGACGCGACCACCGACCACGAAAAAATGAAGAGCGAAATTGCCCGGGTTTTTCCGGGGCACGAAGACCGTTATGAGCAGTTCTTTAATCAGGAGCAAACGCGTTTTCGCTATTTGTTTCCCTGCCTGCAAAAATCCTACCACCGCTTCAGTACCATGCTGGGACCGGACCTGCTGAAGGCGGTCCCCCACCTGGCCATGGGCAGAAGCCTGTATGACGTGATGTACGGCACCTTCGGCAAGCAGGACCTGGCTTTGGCCTTCACCTTCCAGGCCAAGTACCTGGGCATGTCCCCGTGGGAGTGCCCCGGCCTGTTTTCCATGATCCCATATATCGAGCACGCCTTCGGCATCTACCATCCCATCGGCGGCCTCAGCCGCATCTCCGAAACGATGGCGGACCAGGCGCGGCAGAATGGAGCGGATATCCGCCTGAATGCCCCGGTGGAGCAGGTCCTCGTCAAAGACCGCCAGGCCCAAGGGGTCCGGCTGGTCGGCGGCGAGGTCATCGAAGCCGACGAAGTGGTCATCAACGCCGACTTCGGGTACGCGGCGCAGCATCTTTTTGAGCCCGGCATCCTGCGCAAATACACCCCGCAAAAACTGGAAAAACTGCGTCTGTCCTGCTCGATATTCATGCTCTACCTGGGACTGGACAAGCTCTACGACATGCCGCATCACACCATCTTTTTTGCGAAGGACTACCGGCGCAACGTCGAGGATGTATTCCACCTGCGCGACCCGGGCACTGACATTTCCTTCTACATCCGCAACGCCTCGGCGCTGGATTCTACATTGGCCCCCGAAGGCCACAGCGCCGTCTATGTGCTGACGCCGGTGGCCAACCTGCGCGCCCCCATCGACTGGGCGGCAAAGCGGGAATCATTCCGCGAGGTGGTCCTCCAGAACATCGAGGCGCGCTCCCCCATGAAGGATATTCGCGCCCATATCAAAGAAGAAAAAATCATCGGACCGCTTGAGTGGCGCGACGATTTGAATGTCTATGAGGGCGCCACATTCAACCTGGCGCACAACATTCCCCAGATGCTGTATTTCCGCCCGCGCAACAAATTCGAAGAGGTCGGCCACTGCTACCTGGTGGGCGGCGGAACGCATCCGGGGAGCGGGCTTCCGACCATTTATGAATCCGGCCGCATCGCCGCCAACCTCATTTCACGCGCCCATCAGGTTTCCTTTGTCTCCGGCAACCTGGAGGTGTAGCCGTTTACCTTTTTCACGTAGGCATCGATATCGCATTTACGCTTCAGGCCGGCGGCATTCATGTAGCGGGTTTTGCCGAAGACCGGGCGTTCCGCCCAGGCGGTGTCGTGTTTACCGAAGACCCACGCGACACCGGCATATGAATTCGGGTCGCGGCCATCGAAGAAGTACTTGTTGTTCATGGCCAGCAGGGTGTCAAAGGCCTCTTCGGGCGACCGACTCCATTCCAGCACTTTCTTACCCCAGTACATCCGCATGTAATTGTGCATGAAACCGGTGACGCGCATTTCGGTCATTGCGGCATTCCAGTACGGGTCGTGTGTCCCGGCACGCTCCAGCTCTTCGCGTGTATACAGGTATTCCCTCTTATCCTTCGCATGCCGCTTGAGGGTATGCTTCGCCCAGTCGGGCAGGCAGCAAAAACGGTCATAGTCCGGCGTGAACCAGACAAAGTTCACGGCCAGTTCGCGACGCACAATGAGCTGTTCAAGGTACCGGCCGTCCGGGTCCGCCTTCCGGATTTCCGATGCAATATACAGCGGCGAAACCTGCCCGAAATGCAGGTAGGGACTGAGCATGGAGACATCACCGGTCTGCGGCTGGTTGCTGTGGTCGCTGTACACCGCGAGGCTGTCCCTGATGAACCTCCGAAGCCTCCGTTTTGCCTCCGAGAGCCCGCCGGAAAAAAAGGGGGACGGTGATGTTGGCGGCGCCAGGGCGTCCGGTGTGTGCATTCGCTCCAGCGCGGAAGCGACTCCCCCGCGACGCCGCCACGGCCTGGAGACCGTGACTTCACGGACCGGTTGCAGGAATTCATCCAGCCGTTTCAGCAATTTCGGTCGAATGGTACGCGCCATGTATTCCGCGTGGTCGGAGGCCGTCTCGACCGGCACCACGACATCGCTCTCGACTTCAACCACCTCGCAATCCGCCGCATCCGCCACCTGCATACGCCATTCGACCTGATGGCGCAGATAGCCCATATCGCAGACGACAAGCGCGGCCTCCCGGCCCGCCCTGACAGCAACTTCCGCCGGATGCCCGCGCGCGATGAACGCGCCGACTCCACGTTTCTCCAGGGCTTGAAACACCTCCCGCATCCCCTGAAGCATGAACGTCAAGTGCCGCGCGTCGGCCTCGGGATAGTCATCCATCCTTCCGAAAACCACCGCGACCGGCAGGCGCAACGTATTGGCGCGTTCGACGGCATATTCGAGCGCGTGATTCCATTCCGCCCGCTGGCTTTGCTGCATCCAATACAACACAAACCCGCCGGCAGGCCGGACGGGTTTGTTGTTGAGCGCATGGACTCGCCCCTGGTGTATCATCGCCGACAAATTATTTTTTTGCCGTTACTTTTTTTCGCGTGGTTTTTCTTGTCACGGTTCTTTTTCCCGCGCGCGCGAACATCATCTGCATATCCTCAAGCAACCCCTGGAGGTCCTCTTCGTGCTCGACTTCATCTTCGATGATCTGCAGCGCGATATTGTAGGTGACCGGATCGGCGTCTTTCGTGGTTTTCATCAGTTTTTCATAGACCCCGATGGCGCACTGTTCGCCCTTGATATTCTGTTCAAGAATCGTCTGCACAAAGGGATCGGTCGGCGCGTCATATTTGCAGTTTGAGAGTTTGATCCACTCGGCCGGAGTCAGCACCGGCGTGCCGCCCAGTTGGACAATGCGGTTGACCAGCAGTTCGGCATGCGTCATTTCCTCGGCAGCGTGCTGCAGCAACTCGGCAATCACCGCGTCCTTCATCGGCCCGGCCACCACCTTGGCGCCGATCCAATACTGATAATGAGCCAGCCACTCATCGGCCAACGCCCTGTTGAGCATTGTCAACAGTTTACGGACACTCATGCCGACCAATTCAATTCCTCTGCTTCCCATGACATTCTCCTTTTGTTAGTGGTTCAGCTATCTGACGGAACCCCGCGGCGGCCCAAGACTTCCAAGCCTGCCCACTTGTCCCGTCTCATCAGTTCACAGCCACACCTTACCCCCTACTAATCACAGGGGCAACTTGAAAAACGCCCATTTTCAGGCTGTTTTTTTTGACAGGATTGTCAAAATGAACAAGATTGACCTGAAGTTAAACCCCGTGATGTGAGTTACAGGAAAAAAGCATTTTTTCGCCATTTAACCTTGCAATTTTAAAGCACGTCTTTAAGTATACACAGATAATGATCAAAAGAAGGTTACAGAAGTCAGTAATTGATGCCCTTGGAAGATTTCCAGCGGTTGCGCTTTTGGGTGCACGACAAGTCGGCAAGACTACCTTGGCAAAGGAAATTTTCAATCTAAAAAAGGTTGATGGCATCTACCTCGACATGGAGCGGGAGTCCGACAGGAATAAGGTGGCGGATCCGGAGCTGTACCTGACGCGCCATGCAAACAAACTGGTTGTTATTGATGAAGTTCAGCATCGCGCGAATCTGTTCCCTGCACTACGTGTCTTGATTGACGAAAACAGGCGACCCGGACGATTTCTGCTTTTAGGGTCAGCATCGCCGGATTTGCTTCATCAAAGTTCAGAATCACTGGCAGGAAGAATTAAATTCCTTGAATTGACGCCCTTCTCATTGGATGAAATCAAAACGTTTGATCCTGACAACAACAGGCTTTGGCTCCGCGGTGGATACCCGCTAAGCTATATGGCGGAAAATGATGCGGATGCCTTTGAATGGCTGGACAGCTTTATCAGCACATATTTGACTCGTGACATTCCGCAGTTGGGCATTCATGTACCTGCAATCCAACTTAAACGTTTCTTCTCAATGGTTGCGCATACACATGGACAACTTCTCAATGCCAGCAAACTGGCTTCCAGTCTCGGGGTAACATCGCCTACTGTGTCTCATTATCTGCAAATTTTCCAGGACACCTATCTGCTTCGCACCCTTCAGCCATGGTACAGCAATCTAAAGAAAAGATTAGTCAAATCACCAAAAATCTACCTGCGTGACAGCGGAATACTTCACACCCTGCTGAACACGCATTCTATAGACGCGTTGCTGGGACATCCTGCCGCAGGGGCATCTTGGGAAGGTTTTGTCATTGAACAAATCATTTCACGCCTTCAGCCGTCCACAGATTACAGTTTCTATCGCACAGCCGGTGGTGGCGAGGTTGATCTCATACTTCATCAGGGGACAAAAGTTATCGCCGCCATTGAGATAAAATTATCGCTTACTCCCAAATGTTCCCGGGCAATGACGGAGGCAATGAGGGACTTAGGGTGCGATAAGGGGTACATCATCTATCCCGGCACTGAGAGCTATCCCCTGTCACCGACCGTTCTTGCTACTTCCATTCACGAAATGGAACAAATTCCGGCCATAGCCCCTAGGTGATTAGCGGATTAGATGGTAGGTCGAACGGTTTTTCGCTGATCATAATCGCACTCTTATTTTTCTCGCCGATCAAGCCGGAGGCTGCTCCGCGAGGATGGGCGGGCTGAAGGCCCGACAACATAACCGTAGCCCAGAGCAAGCAAAGCGCCGCTCTGGGTTGGGAAGAAGATGAATGGAAGCCTGAAGGGCTTCCTCAACGCCCACCACCCACCGCGGGTTCTTTGGGGGTAGACGGGGCACGGGTACAGGCCGGCTCGATGGGAATCTCGCCCTCCAGGGGTCATGTTTGTACAGCAAACCTGGAGGG
>RZZM01000174.1 GCA_009929845.1 Spartobacteria bacterium | reverse complement strand
CGCGCGGCGCTTTTTCGCGTGTTTGATGGACAGGTGGCCCCGGCATTGGGACTGGCGCCGCTCTTCGCGGGGGCGTCACCCGGCAACCCCGCCATGGCCCGCATCAGTCGTCATGCCTTCTCATGGGGCGACGCCTCTGTTCCGGTTGACCGTGAAGGACGAATGATCCTGCATTACCGGGGACCTGTTTCCGTCTATGCGCCCTACAGCGCGGCCGCGATTATACAGTCGGAGCTTCGCCTGCTGGCGGGAGAGGCGCCTTCCATCGATCCGGAAGTCTTTCGTGATGCTTATGTGTTTTTCGGGTTCAGCGCGCCCGGCTTACTTGATTTGCGCCCGACCCCGGTCAGCAGTGTCTCGCCGGGCGTCATGGTATACGCGACGATGCTGGACAACCTGCTGATGCGGGATGCGATGCGGATGGCGCCTGTTTGGCTGGTGATCCTGGCGGTCGCGCTGGGCGCCCTGGGCTGCAGCCTGGCGGTGGTCCTCGCCCGGCGTGTCTGGCACAGTGTCCTGGCCGGATTCTTCTTTCTTGCGGCTTCGTTTATTTGGGCCTTCTGGTCCTATGCCTGGGGGTTGTGGTTCCCCCTGGTCGCGCAGGCGGGCGCGGTACTGGCCGCTTTTGGCATCGCCATGATTTTTAACTACGCGACGGAAGGGCGCCAAAAGGCCTTCATCAAGAAAGCCTTTCGGCACTATTTGAGTCCCGCGGTCATTGATGACCTCCTGAAGAACCACAACCAGCTCAAATTGGGCGGCGAACGCAGGGAACTGACGATTTTCTTTTCCGATCTCCAGGGATTTTCCGGCATTTCCGAGCGGCTCGATCCGCGACAGTTGACCGCGTTGCTGAATGATTTTCTGAGCGACATGACCGATATCATCCTGGAGGAAGGCGGCACCCTGGATAAATATGAGGGTGACGCAATCATCGCCTTCTGGAACGCGCCGCTGCATCAGCCGGACCACGCCATCCGGGCATGCCGTGCGGTGTTGCGCTGTCAGCGCAAACTGGATGAACGCCGCAAGGAATTCGAGGAACGCACCGGGGTGTCCCTGTATCAGCGTATCGGCCTGAATACCGGTGAGGTGGTCGTAGGAAATATGGGGTCTTCCAAGCGGTTTGATTACACGGTGCTGGGGGATGCGGCCAATCTCGCGTCGCGACTCGAAGGCGCCAACAAGGCTTTCGGCACCTATACGATGATCTCTGAATCGACCTGGAACCTGGCGAAAACGGAATTTCTCGGAAGGGAGATCGGGTTGCTCCGGGTAGTCGGGCGCAAAACGCCCGTGCGCGTCTATGAATTGCTGGGGTTGGCCGGAGAACAGGCCGCGCTGGATATCACCGCGTATGAGGCGGGGATTCACCTTTGCCAGGCGGGGCAGGGGGACCGGGCGTTGGAAGCACTTCAGGCATTTAACGATGTGGTTTCGATGACATACAAAAAGCGGCTTGAATCGCGGGAGGCCGCCGGGTGGGATGGCATTTGGAATTTGACGGAAAAATAAACGAAGGACGGGACCCATGAAATTGATATTCGGCGGCGTACGAGGGACCACGCCCGTGGCTGACGCGGCATTCTTGCAGTATGGCGGAAGCACGACCTCTTTTATGATTGAAGGCGATGAGGGCGATGCCCTCCTGGTTGACCTTGGAACGGGCATACGTACCCTGATCCCGGCGTTACAGGCGCTGCGGGAAAAAGACCTGCTTATTTTGATGACGCATTACCATCAGGACCACCTTATCGGGTTTGCCGGCCTGCCGTTCATTTATGACCCGGACTGGCACATCCATGTGCGAGGCCCAAATCCTGAAGGGCTTACCCTCGATCAGGTTTTTAACGGCATGATGGCGCGCCCGTTTTGGCCGTTGCAGATCGATACACTTCAGGCTCGGATTGATTTTTCGGCGTGTGAACTGGCCGCCAACAGCGTTCCACTTGTCCGGGGTGGACTTGCCGTGCGCTGGTGTCCGGTGCATCACGAGGGAGGATGTCTTGCCTACCGGATTGAGGAAAGGGCAAGCGCCCGTTCGGTCATCATCGCTACGGATATCGAGTGGGCGCTGTCCAGCAAGCGCGAGCGCGATGATTTTCTGCGTTTTTGTTCGACCCCGTGTCCGGCCGATGCGCTTGTTTTTGACGGCCACTTCACCCCGCAAAATTATGACCGATTCAAAGGGTGGGGGCACAGCACGTGGCGTGACGGTGAATCCATATGCAAACAAACGGGTATCGGGCGTCTGTATATGACCCACCATGCGCAGGGTAACGACGATGCCTTTCTCGCGCATGTCGAGCAGGAGATGCATGCCGCGTTTCCCGGCGCGCTCATGGCGCGGCAGGGCATGGTTGTGGATATGGAGGCTGTAAATCATGACTGACGTGTTTACCGTAATCTGCGAAATACTCCTTTATATCGCGTTGTTCGGGATGGCCAGTCTCATCACACGCCCCATGCGCCTGCCCCGCAGGATCCGGGACGCCGCCCCGGCGGAACGCCGATGGGTCAAGGTGCTGCTCGATCATGTCAGCCGTCCTATCACGGTCCTGCTGCTCTCGAAAGCAGTGTATCTTGCCCTGCCGTATGTCGCGATGGCGGGGGTCTGGAAAGGGGACCGCTACGTCTACTACGACGCGTGGTTCACCTTCTGGCTGATTGTGCTCACCATCCGCTTGGTGGAAGGGGTGATCGACTGCATTTACGCGGGCTTCAACCGGCCTTTCCCGGTGCCGGGCCTGTTGCGTTCGATCATCCGCGGCGCGGCTATCCTCGGGGTCGGATTCTTTGTGCTTAAAAACAACCTCGACATCAACATCGCGCCCTTGCTGGCTTCCACCGCCTTGTTGACGGCGGTAGTCGGGTTTGCGTTGCAGGGGGTGCTGGGCAACCTGATGTCCGGCATGTCACTGCATGTTGTGCGCTCCGCGTTACCCGGCGACTGGATTGCGATAGATGAGGTCGAGGGGGAGGTTATTGAAACCAACTGGCGCGAGACGCGCCTGCGCACCGTGGCGGGCCACATCATGATTGTGCCCAACAGCCGGGTGGCCTCGGCCATCGTCCACAATATGACCTGGCCCAATCCGACGCGGCGTCACAGCATCGAAGTCGGCGCAAGTTACTCCGACGCGCCGGGTGAAGTCATTGAGGCCCTGGTCGAGGCCGCTTCGAGTGTGCCGGGTGTGTTGGACGACCCCAAACCAACGGCCTATGTCACGGCCTACAAGGATTTCGGGATCAATTACGAACTGCGCTACTGGTCGCGCTGTTACTACAACCGCGTGCCGCTTGACGGGGAGGTCGGGCGCATGATCTGGTACCATTTTAAACGTCGCGGCATCGAAATCCCGTTCCCCATGAGCGATAAACTGCTCAATGATTTCATGGCCGTCGTCTACCGCCAACGCCGCATGCCCCCCGGCGAGAAGGAGACGGAACACCTGCTTGAGGATTTGATGCGCAGTGATTTTATCGGGCGTGTTTTTGTGGATGCGGATGGACACCCGATGCTCCAGCGTGGCGAATTGCAGCCCATTGCCCACCTGCTGAAGCGGGTGCGCTTCACCAGGGGCGAAACGATTTTTCATCAGGGGGAAGAAGGAAGCGCATGCTATGTGATTGTGCGGGGTTCAGCGCAGGGGTGCGTCGAGTACTCGGACACCAGGGAGATGAACCGGTTTCAGTTGGGACCGGGCGCCGTGTTGGGCGAAATGAGCCTGACCACCGGTATGCCCAGAACCGCGACCCTGACAGCCGAGGGCGAACTCGAGGTGATTGAAATCTCCGATACCGTGTTGCGGCACATCCTGGCCCTGCGCCCGGAAATGCCCGAACAGTTGGCCGCGCTGGTCGCGGAGCGCGCCGTGCGCAACGCCGACGCCTATGAAACCATAAAAAGTAACCGCCCCGTGGATGTGAACCGGCAGTTTCAACAAAGCACAATCCTGTCCCGCTTTTTGCATATGTTGGGTAAGGGGTAATCCCACGCTAAAAAGACCGGTACTTCGTTAGTGACATCAAAGCGGAAGTCCGGTAGCCTGTGCCTGTGATATTGCGCAGCAATGGAGGTTATGAAATGAGCAGAAGAATTGCACTTTTTTGGCCGGGTGATTACCGCGCCAGGCCCAATGAACAGGCCCTTCCCAACGTGGAGGCGGCGACCGTGCAATTGGAGAAGGCGCTGAAAAAGCTGGGGCGGACTTCCTGTCGGATTGAGGGGTTCCTGACCCGTCCCCATGAGTCGATTGAAAAACTGGGGCCGGTGGATGACCCGATGATCGGTGTCTTCGCCCATTGGGTCTATGGCCCCCACACTACCGATGGGGTGGTAGGTAAGGATAATCCGTTGTTGTTGGCCAGTAATTTTTCCGGGACCTGGCCGGGGTTGGTGGGCCTGCTGAATACCGGCGCCTGCCTGGACTGTGTGAACCGTCGTTTCTCGCGTATTTGGACGGGATACGAGGACTGGACGGAGGATGCCGGCTTCATGGAACGGCTGGATGAATGGTGTTCTTCCGGCCGGATTGTTTATCCCGAAGACGAGATTTCCCGTACGGCCCCGCTTGCGCCCGATGCGGTGAAACGCGCGCAAGAGGTGGCGGAGGCCATCCGCCGCCGCCGTGTGCTGGCGCTCATGCTGGGTGATACGTCCATGGGAATGATTAACGGCTATTTCGGTCCGCGACTGTTGAATCCGGTGGGGTTTGCGGAACATAAGGTGGACCAGGCCTGGATCATCGACCGGGGCCGACGCATCGACCCGGCGCGTATTGAACGGGCCCTGGCGTTTGTGAAGGAAAAGGGTGTCGTTTTCCATTATGGCGAGAAGGGCGCGGAGGATTTTGATGAAGATGCGACGCGCGAGCAGTTGCGGGATTACCTTGTGGTGCTCGACTTGGTTGACGAATTCAAGGCCGATTGTGTGGGTTGGCAATACCAGTTGGGGCTCATCCCGCTGCGGCCCCCTTCCGATTTTGCCGAGGGATTGCTCAATTCGGCATGCCGTCCGGAGTCGAACGGCGAGGTGATCATTACCTCGACCGAGGGAGACCAGGGCAACCTGGTACCCATGGAGATGATGAAACGCCTGTTGAAACTCAAGGGTCTGCATCCGGCGGTGATGTTTCATGATGTGCGCTGGGGCGGTGAATATGAAGGGCGTTTCCTGTGGGTCTTGCTGAATTCCGGATCGTGCGGCGCGTTTGCCTTTAATCATGACCCTGACTCCCTCGCGGATGTTCACTCTTATCGGCAACCGGCCGGCTACTTTCCCAATCCGGGCGGTACCTTTACCGGGGAAAGCCTGCCGGGGGACATTACCTGGGCGCGGGCCTATATCCATGAAAACGAATTGTGGATGGATGTCGGCAGGGGAGAGGTGTTGCGGCTCCCTGAAGGGACGCGCGATGCCTGGTGGGACGGAACGACCCGGCAATGGCCGTTCATGGCGGCCTGGCTGGGGATCCGGCAGGATACCCTGATGGCCCATTACCTGAGCAACCATATCGCGGTGGCCTACGGGGATATCTTTGACGAGATGATCGCGCTCAGTCAATCCATGGGCTTTAAAACCCGCATTTTACAAGGACAGCAAGGCGGAGAACCCTCATGACGGAACAAATGACCTATTATATCGGTGTGGATGTCGGCACAACCAGCGTGCGTGCGGGGCTGTTTGACCGTACCGGACATAAGCTGGCGATGGCGACCAACCAAATCATGCTGTGGAAGCCGAAACCGGATTATGTGGAGCAGTCTTCCGACGATATCTGGCACACCACGTGCCTGGTGGTGCGCAAAGTCATCCAAGGCAGCGGGGTGAATGTGGAGCATATCCGCGGCATAGGATTTGACGCCACCTGTTCACTGGTGGTGCTGGACCGGCGGGGCACGCCGCTTACCGTAAGCCCTACGGGCAGCGTGGAGCAGAATGTTATTGTCTGGATGGATCACCGCGCCATCGAGGAGGCCAAACACATCAACGAGCTGGGCCATGAGGTCCTTGCCTATGTCGGCGGGGTTATATCCCCGGAAATGGAATCCCCCAAACTGCTCTGGTTGAAGGAGCACCTTCCGAAAACCTGGGAAAAGGCCGGTTACTTTTTCGACCTGCCCGATTTCCTGGTCTATAAGGCCACGAATGATGCGACGCGGTCCTTATGTTCCACGGTGTGCAAATGGACCTACCTGGGTCATGAAAAACCGACCGCTGAACTTAATGTGGGCCGGTGGGATGACAGCTTCTGGCGCCAGATCGGCCTTGGGGAAATGGTGGATGAGCAATATGCCCGCATCGGGACAAAAATTCGGCCTGTCGGCGAGCCTGTTCCCGGCGGTATTTCTATCGACGCTTCGCTTGAGTTGGGCTTGAAACCTGGCACGGCGGTGTCCACCTCGGTTATTGACGCGCATGCGGGCGGCCTCGGCATGCTGGGCGCCGGGCTGGACGGGCAGAACACGAAGGAAAGCGACATGGATACCCGGATGGCGCTGATCGGAGGCACATCAAGTTGCCATATGGCGGTCTCCCGTGAACCCCGCTATATCAAGGGGGTCTGGGGACCGTATTATTCAGCGATGATTCCCGGCATGTGGTTGACGGAGGGCGGGCAGTCCGCGACGGGTTCGCTCATTGACCATATTATTTTTTCCCATGCCAGGGCAGGGGCGTTGCGTGCCGAGGCCGAGGAGGCGGGGATAAGTGTCTATGAGGCGCTCAACCGGCGCCTGGAGCGGCTTTCCGTGATTGTTCCATTCCCGGCCATGCTTACACGCGAACTGCATGTGCTGCCCTATTTTCACGGCAACCGATCGCCCCGCGCCAATCCCTCGCTGCGGGGGATGATCGCGGGCTTGAGGCTGTCGGATACCATGGATGACCTGGCGCTGCTTTACCTGGCCACCATCCAGGCGATCGCTTGTGGCACGCGTCATATTATCGACGAAATGAACAACAACGGCTATCGCATTAACACCATTTTCGCCTGTGGCGGCGGCACCAGAAATCCTGTCTTTTTGCGCGAGCACGCGGATGCCACCGGGTGCAGGATTGTGCTGCCCGAGGAGCAGGATGCGGTGTTGCTGGGCTCCGCGATCCTTGGCGCGGCCGCCTCGGGGGACGCGGGGTCCGTGCTTGACGCCATGCAGGCTATGAGCCGGGTCCAGACCATTGCTGAGCCGGGCGGTGAAGATATCCGCGCGTACCATGATGCCCGCTACCGCGTCTTCCACGCGATGTATGCCGCCCACAAAACGATCAACTCGTTGATGAAGACAAATCCCGAATGACCCCTGTCCCCCGGCCATCCCAAGCGCTGAAAAATGAGCCTCGCCTCCTTTCCATGCGGGGCATCGGCAAGTCCTTTTCCGGCAATGAGGTGTTGACCCGCGCGGATTTTAACCTGCGCCATGGCGAAGTCCATGTCCTGGCCGGTGAAAACGGCGCGGGAAAAAGTACCCTCATCAAGATCCTGGCTGGTGTGTACAGCGATTATTCCGGAACGATTCATGTGGATGAAAAACCAGTTCGCTTCCTGTCGCCGCAAGAGGCGTTTGCCGGAGGAGTCGCGGTCATTCATCAGGAAATGTCGCTGATCAATTCAATGAGTGTGGCCGATAATATTTTCCTGGGGCGGGAGCAGACGGGATGCGCCAGGTTGGTCGCGCGTCGGGCGCAGGCCGATGAAGCGCGTTCCCTCATGGAAACACTCGGCCTGGATATTGATGTCAATGACCCGGTCGAGCGCTATCCCCTGCCGGTGCGGCAAATGATCGAGATCGGAAAGGCCCTGGGGCGTCATGCGCGTATTCTCGTCATGGACGAACCCACCAGCGCGCTGAATGGTCCGGATGTCGACCGGCTCTTCAAGCTCATCAGCGAATTGAAAGCGACGGGCCGTGGGATTATTTACATTTCACACCGCATGGAAGAAATCTACCGGCTGGCCGACCGGATTACGGTGCTGCGCGACGGACAGTGCGTAGGGACGGGCACGAAGGAATCCATCCCGCCCGATGAGTTGATCCGCCTCATGGTCGGCCGTCCGCTGGAACAGCAGTTTCCCTCGCGCGTCTGTGCCGCGGGGGCCGAACGTTTGCGCCTGGAGCATGTATCCATTACCGATCCGTCCAATGCGGGTCGCAAGGTAGCTGAAGATATTTCGATGACACTTCGCGCAGGGGAAATCGTGGGGCTGGCCGGCTTGCAGGGATCGGGCAACAGCGAACTGCTCAACGGGGTCTTTGGAACATGCGGCCCGCCGGCTTCCGGCATGGTCCGGCTTGACGGAAGGCCCTGCCGGATCCGCTCCCCCCGGCACAGCATCCGGCAGGGCTTGGCGTTGCTCACGAACGACCGGCAGGGCACCGGCCTGGTTCCCGGCATGTCGATCATGCGCAACATTACCCTGCCGTCCCTTCAAAAGCACTCGAAGCGCGGCTGGTTGCGTCCCCGTTCCGAAACCTCCGCTGCTGTATCCATGGTCCGGCAGTTGCAGATTAAATCCACATCCATCGCGCAACCGGTGCAGGCCCTCTCCGGAGGCAATCAACAGAAAGTGGTCCTTGCCAAATGGATGGAATGTGAGCCGATGGTCCTGTTGCTGGACGACCCGACACGCGGGGTGGATGTAGGCGCCAAGCACGAAATATATGAACTGATGAACCATTGGACGACCGCCGGCCTGGCCATCCTGTTTGTCTCGTCCGAATTGTCGGAGCTACTGGCCATGTCGGACAGATTGCTGGTAATGCACCGGGGCCGGGTTGCCGCGGAATTCAACCGCGGCCAGTTCAACGCCGGGGCTGTGTTGCGAGCGGCCATGGGGAAGGGGATGCCGTGAACCGTCCTGCCGTTTCAAAACAATGGCTGCACAGTCCCTTCACGCGGGCCTTTGCGGCGCTGCTGCTGGTGGTCGTGTTGGGGATCATCTTTAATGCCGATGGCGCGTTCTTCAAATGGGGCACCCACCGCGACATGCTCAGGCATGTGTCGGTGTTCGGTATCCTGGCCTGCGGTATGACCCTGGTCATCATTACGGCCGGCATCGACCTTTCGGTCGGCAGCCTGCTGGGCATGGTGGCGGTGGCTTTTTCCATAGTGACCATGCAGTGGGGTTGGTCCCCCGGGATCGCCATCCCGGCCTGCCTGTTGATGGGCGCCGCCGCGGGCGCGCTGTCCGGCGGGTTGATCGCGCAATTTTCCATTCAGCCGTTTATCGCCACCCTGGCCATGATGGTCTTCGCCCGCGGGATTGCAAAGTGGATTTCCGGCGGACAGAAAATATCCACCGCGGTGCGCCAGGCGGACGGCGCCTATGCCTATGTCCCGGCCCCGGAGATTTTTGACCGGCTGAATGCGCGAATCTTTGGGGGGAACGTCGCGGTGGTGACCATTATTTTTCTCGCGTGTGTGCTGGTGAGTTATATTTTGCTCTCGCGCTTGCGCTGGGGGCGTTACCTGTATGCCCTGGGCGGCAACGAGGCGGCGGCCCGGTTGTCCGGGGTCCCCGTCAAAGCCATGAAAATACTCGCCTACGCGGTGTGTGGTTTTTTTGCGGCGGTCGCGGGTATCTGCCAGGCCGCGCAGGAGTTGCAGGGCGACCCCGAGGCCGGCGCGAGCTATGAACTTACGGCGATCGCGATTGTGGTCATCGGCGGCACCAGTCTGATGGGCGGCCGGGGCGGTGTCGGCCTGACCCTGCTGGGCGCGATGACAATTGGCTATCTTCAAAAAATCCTGAGTATCAACGCGGTCGGGGAGGCCACCCGGCTGATGTTGACCGGCGTGATCATCATCGGCGCCGTGCTCTTTCAGCGCTCCAGCCGTAGCAGGGGATGTGGAAGTTAACGTGACACCAAGGTGTTGTCCTGGGCTTGTTGTCCCGGGATTCGCTGGTCTTAATCGCGCTCTTTTCTCGCCGATCCCTCCGGAGGTTGCTTCGCGGGGATGGGTGAAGGGGAGGGTCATTGTCCTCAATGACCGGGGTAGCCATGTGGCCTTCCGTT
>RZZM01000594.1 GCA_009929845.1 Spartobacteria bacterium | reverse complement strand
CTTGACTTGTCCCGCCGTAGCCTTGTGCGAAGGAGGAACCAAGGAATAGACCTGACCACTCCGCTAGCGCTACGAGTCAGGACTATTCCTTATCTTGTTGGGGCTTGTCTTTCGGTTCTACTTTGTACCAGTGCTTTGGAAAGGTGTCTGAATCAACGGCGTCCTTTGCCTTCGACCATGACCAATTGTGGTGTGGGCACTGCGCCAAAACATGAAGTTGCATGCTGATGATCGCGCCGACTGCCAGGCCGCCGACAGCAAGTGAGTACATGGTGAGGAGCCACAGGTTTCCATGAGGATGTGATCTGACGGCAACACCTGATGTCAACCCCATCGCTTCTCCGACATGGAGGCTTAGCCATAGTGCCGCAATTAGGCATGTCAGGATCGGGACGATGGTGAGCGTGTGTATGAGAGTTTGGTATCTCCCTTTGAATACGCTCATGCGTTCTTTGAGTTGATTGCTCATTCATTTGCCCCAACGCCCGGCATCAGGCGCGGGGGTGAGGCGCGTCTGCGCGCCTTACCCACGTCGTCGTGGATGCCGTTGTTGGGATGTCTTCGATCGGCTTTCTCTGACCGCGGCCAGAAGGTCAGACGTAGTGGCCCCCGTCTTCACGCCGGGCACATTGAAGGGCGAACCTTCCCTGGGTTTGGGCACTACGGCGAAAGAATCGCCCCCGCGCCGACGGATGAGGACTTCTTCATCCTTTGATTGGTTGAGTACGTCCGCCAGGTTCTGTCTCGCTTGCGAATAGGTATATACTTTCATGCTTACTCCACCAGAGTGATATCGAGTTCTTTCGCCACGCGCTTCATTCCTCCGTCGAGCGTGAGGAGGGGAGCCTTGCTTTCCAGCGAACACTGCAGGAAATACGCGTCATACGCGTAGATTCGGAAGTGCCCCGCCAGAAGCATCGACGCCCGTGCATCGACGCCTGCCAATTCTACAGGAACGGCTGCTGCGGCATCCCAGGCTGCGGCGAGTTGCGATTCCTTCATAACCTTGCGCCGGACAAGCGACGAAAGTGCATTGCCGATTTCGTATGGCAGGACAGCCGGGGCGACGAGGTCATGACCGTCCGTCACCTGGATCAGCCAATCCTTTTCTGGTTCGTCCAGTGCAACGGCGAGAAACGTATTGGTGTCTGCTACCATCTTCATGAGTACAATTGTACGTTAACAAGCAAGTCTGTCAACATCAAATCCCAACAGTATATTCTACATCAAATTTATTGCCTGTTTAACGTAAGGCTGGTGCGGATTGCATCAAATAGAATCAATAATCCTCATATTTTTTCATGTTTATTGACGTATGATACAAACGTAACCTATAGATAATATATGCCTCTTGTTGCTGCGCACTTTTAATCGAATGTTCCTCAATGTACGGGCTGCTAACTGCTGTAAAACTATCATTGCGATGCCTGCTCATCAAGGTTTTACTGTAAAAAATGGCTTGGGGGAGAGAGAGGGAAGGCGGGTAACTCCTGTCTAAAAAATGATTTACAGGATGGGTTTTTGAGAAGCTACGGTCGCTGCTTGTCCCGCCGTAATGAATGAAGGCGGGTCCACAGCGACCATCGGCGGTTACACAGCCCTGTGCGGACGCCGGTCATTGAGGACAATGACCCTCCCATCATGCGGCGGGTACACAACCCCATGCGGACGCCGGTCATTGAGGACAATGACCCTCCCATCATGTGGGACAGCGATGGCGTGACATCGCAAGGGACAGAGATGGCTTCAAATGGCTGTTTTTGGTAAAAAACTTTATGGGCGGCTCTTCCAGGGTATAGCCGACCAGTTCGACTGTCACCGGCAAGGAATCCTCCTGCCCGAGAAGGTAAGCCAGCTCGATCAGTCCGGCCACCGCGCTCGCGTTGTCATCTGCCGCCGGATAACAGCGAAATGCATCGTAGTGCGCCCCCACCACTATACGCGGCCCCTCTTCAGGGCCAAACTGTCCAAGAATGTTCCGGTATCCTTCCGGCCCAATAAAGAATTCCTGCACAGTTGTCCGGGCGCCCGCGGCCTCAAAATGCCGCTGTATATATTCCGCGCATTTTTCGAGATTAGCCCTGTG
>RZZM01000173.1 GCA_009929845.1 Spartobacteria bacterium | reverse complement strand
GGTTTTCCACTTACCAGATGCTCGATGATATTGTCATTCATGCGTTTCTCGTCACCTTTTACTACATTGCAAACTAAGGGTGCGAACTTTACAACACATCTGGAAAAACTGCAAGCAATTATGAAAAAATCCCGGTGTTTCCCTGATGGCCCGCAGATTAAACAGATGAACACAGATGGAAACCGTGGGGCCCACAATCAAAAAAACAGCCCAAATCGGCGAGTTTTTTGTTTTCTCCCCGAATTCTGCGGTGGGATTCTACAGACTGTTCGTGACGGCCTTGAAATAGCAGCGCGTCCAGTCGCTGCTGACCGCCCAGATAAAGTTTGACGCCGAAAGGAGCAGGTTGGCCGGTTGTACCGGCTGCCAGCTTCCGCTTAACAGATTGGTGGTATAGACCAGCGAATAGTCGTAAAACGGCGACGGATCATCCAGCCTGATGGCATAGCAATTCTGGACATCCTGCGTCGCGATACTCAACGAAGATCGCGCGGGATCAAATATATCAATCCGGGAAGCCAGATTAGGTCCAAAGGGCACCTCATCCAAGAAAGTCGCCATCATCCCCGGAGAGGTGGCTGAGGAGCCCCAGGTAACACCATACACCCATACCTCTGTCCCTATCGACACGATATCACTTCCTGCAACCTCGGCAATTGACACCATATCCTTGCCATCCAGGGTATGCAGGTATGGATCAGTCGTGATGCTGAGTGACGTTACTATAAAATTCGTGTTAGCAGGCAAAACAACCGGCGTATTCAGCTTGGACCAGCGAAATCCGGCATACAAAGGCGCGTTGGTGCCGGAAGGAATAAGTGCGGATGCCAGCAATGCATGCGTCTCGTGATCCCAAATGTACACCTCAAAGGGCACGGCCAACCCATCGCCGCCATGATCGTAGTATCCCAGATACCGGACGGTATATGCCTCATTAGTTGTGTGGAAATTCCTGCCCTCAGACATATGATACAGGGTATTCCCGTAATATATATTTCCGGTGCTGATGGCCGACACATTCGCGGCCAGTATATCATCCGCATGAATCAACTGAACGCTCAATGCCGCACAAAAAAAAATAGAACAAATCAAAACTCTCATAATCACCTTTTTTGCATCATACCAGTTGCATACTGGATGTTTTATTTATAACGACCGGTTTGGCAAGTTAATTATGGTTCGAAATGTATGAATTTTCTTATATCCGGTCATAAATTCATGTTTAGAGCCAGCCACCCATTTTCCAAAAAAAAGCTGTTTTTCACTCGTTTGGGGCGACCGGAAGTCTATTTATCCTCGTTATTTTTTCATGGTATTCATTGAGTTGCGGGACCGGTTCGGGGTACAATCCATGCCGCGGTTTAACTATGTCAGGAAAGCGCATGCAAAATCATCGTCATGTATACAGCAATGAAGACCTCAACCGGTTGTTCCCCGCGGCGAAGGGATACCGGGGCCTGCAAAAAGGCGTGGCCCCCTTGGTTTGCGAGGAGCGGACGGCCGCGCGCCCATTCCCGTACAGCGAACGCCACCTGCAATGTCTTTGGCACGATGCGCGCCTACGGCCGGGCGCCCTGCAAACCCTGGACGGCGAGGATGTGGTTGTCGAACACAGCGGTGTGTGGAATCTCGAAGCGGGCCCCGACTTCCTGGGCGCGGCCCTGCGCATCGGCCCCCGGCAACGGCGACTGTGCGGCGATGTCGAAGTCCATATCGACCCGTCCGGATGGCACGCGCATGGCCACGACCGTGATCCGCGATATGAACAGGTGCGCGTGCACGTCACCTGGTTCCCCGGCGTGCCCGATACCACCCTTTTCCCGGCCGGCGCCATCCACATCGCCCTGAAAGAATACGTGCAGGCCAACCCGTACTTCTCCTTTGAGTCCATTGATACCACCGCCTACCCCTACGCCGCGCGCGAAGAGGATGTCCCCTGCGCCCGCCTCCTGCGGACCTGGTCGCCCGAACAGAAGATCAGCCTCCTGACCGCCGCCGGACAGGAGCGCATCCGGCGCAAGGCCGAACGCATGGCCCTGGCCATCGAAGAACGGGGAGACGAGCAGGTCCTGTATGAAGAGCTGATGTGCGCCATGGGCTACAAGAACAACAAGCTCCCGTTTCGGCATCTGGCGCAGCGCCTGCCGGCGGACATGCTGCGCCGGGAGGCGGGAACGGACGCGATGATTGCCTATGCCCTGCTCGCCGGGGTTTCCGGCCTGCTGCCCGCCCAGCCGTGCGCGGACTGGCCCGCGGATACGCGCGCCTTCATCCGTGTGGTCTGGGACCACTGGTGGAAGCGCAGCGACGCATGGTCCAACCGTGTCATGTCCCGCCACCAGTGGCGGCTCTCCGGGGTCCGTCCCGTCAATCATCCCCTTCGCCGCATGATGGCCCCCGCGCTGCTGCTCACGCAACAGGATTCCCTGATCGCCATGCTGCGGGGCTACAGACCGAACGACGTACTCGCCTTTATCCGGCAGGCCACGGGCGACCTGACCGCGCTGGAGTCATCCTACTGGAGCCACCACCGCTCAATGCAAACCGCGGCGACCGATTTCGCCTGCACCCTGATCGGTGAGCAGCGGGCCTCGGCCATCATCTCGAATGTCTACATCCCCTTCCTCGCGGCCACGGGCCAGGGACAACTCTTCGCGGAGTCGCTGCTCAACGCCCTGCCCTGCGAATCCAAGAACGCGCTGATCCGACAGACCGCCCACACCCTCTTCGGCAGGGACCATCAAACCCGTCTGTACGACCAGGGCCTTTTACAGCAGGGATTGCTGCAGATTTTCCACGATTTCTGCCTCAACGACCGCTCGCGCTGTGGACAGTGTCCCCTGCCCGACGCCCTGCGCGCCTACCACGGCTAGCGACTGTTGGAAAGGTTTTTGCCAAAAACTCCCCCATTCGTACTACGATCTCCCATAATTTCGTTTTTTTGCGCAAATTATTCTTCGCGACACACGAATAGCTTGATTCATACAAAGGCTCTGCAGAATTAAACCACCCGCTTCGCACCGGAACGGTTTCCTTCCGGAAGCCATCGCTTCAAGACGGCGCTCACCTCGGGGGCCTTGATTGGTTTGGAGATATAATCATTCATCCCGGCATGTATGCACAGTTCCCTGTCCCCCTTCAGGGCATAGGCCGTCATGGCGACGATGGGGACCTGGGCCATGCGCTCGCCGGCCTTGCCGGCGCGGATTTCCCGGGTGGCCATCAAACCATCCATCACCGGCATCTGGACATCCATGAAAACGAGATCGTAGTCCTTTTCCCGGAGCGCCCGGAGGACCGCCTTGCCATTCTCGACGGTATCGGCCCGGTACCCCGCTTTTTCGAGGATCGTATGGGCCACAATCTGGTTGACCTTGTTATCCTCGGCCAGCAGGATTCGGACGTGGTCATGCGGCAACTGGGTTTGTTTTTGCGCCACGTTCTCTTCATTGATCTCGGACATTGCCAACGCGTGACACACAGGTTCAACCGTCTCCGTATACACATGAAGCTCCGGCGGCTCCGCATTCAACGTGGGCTCTTTTTTCACGCCTTTCTGCTTTTCGAGTTCTACCGTAAACCAGAAACAAGACCCTTTGCCCAGCGTGCTTTCCACCCCGATTGTTCCTTTCATCATTTCGGCCAGTTGCCGGGAAATAGCCAGGCCGAGTCCCGTGCCGCCGAACTTGCGCGTAATGGAACCATCCGCCTGTACAAATGGATCGAACAGGGTGGCCAGGTGCTTGTGCGCGATGCCGATGCCCGTATCCCGCACCTCGCAGCGCAACCGCGCCACGTCCGGACGCTCCTCTTCGAGCATCAGGTGCAGCGAAACCTCGCCTTCTTTAGTGAACTTGAGGGCATTGCTGACCAGGTTGATCACAATCTGGCGAATCCGCCCCGGATCGCCACGCATCGCGTTGGGCACCTCCGGTTCGATCAGGGAAGAGACGGTCACCTGGCTGTCCCGCGCCTTGAGCGCCATGATCTCCATGGTCCCTTCGATGGTCAGGCGCAGGTCAAAGTCCACAATATCAAAATCCAGTTTTCCCGCCTCGATCTTGGAAAAATCAAGGATATCGTTAATCAGCATCAGGAGACTTTCGCCGCTGCTTTTTGATATTTGCGCAAAGTGCCGCTGTTCGTCGGTGAGCGGGGTATTCAGGAGCAGGTCGATCATGCCGATCACCCCGTTCATGGGGGTGCGGATTTCATGGCTCATGTTGGCCAGGAACTCGCTCTTCGCGGCATTGGCCATTTCCGCTTCGGCGGCCATGGTATTTGCACGGGCGGTGGCCGTTTCCAAATCCTCGTTCGCCTCGCGTAGCACCTCTTCACCGCGCTTGATCGCTGTTATATCCGTATGGGAGCCCGCCATGCGGTACGGCGACCCCTCCGCATCCCGCAACGCCTCCCCGCGCGCCAGGATCCACCGGTAGGAACCGTCCCTGTGGCGCATGCGGAATTCCACTGAATAAGCATCCACCCGGCCCACCAGGTAATCTTTCACATACGCCATCACGCGGGACTTGTCATCCGGATGCAGGTTGTCCTCGAAACTCGCAAAACAATTAGGCAATTGATGGTCTTCGTAGCCGATCAGTTCTTTCCACCGCGGCGACAGGTACAATTCATCGGTTCGCAAATCCCAGTCCCATATACCGTCCTGGGAACCCTTGACGGCCAGTACAAACTGTTCACGGGTCCGGCCCAACTCCTGCTCAGACTTGCTCCGTTCAGTCACATCCAGGCCAACGCCCAGGAGCCCCAGCAGGCCGCCCTCCGCGTCGTACAGGGTCCTGTCATACCACTCGACAAGTATCTCCCGCCCGTCCTTGGCCTGGATAGCGTTGATATAGCCCTTTGTACGGATATCCTGATTAAGCGCCTTTTTAAAGACAGACCGAATGTGCTCCTGCTCCCTCTCCGGCAAAAAGACCGAGAACCAATCGGCCCCTTTCACCTCATCAAGGGTGTATCCGGTCAGGGATTCCAGGTAGGGGTTAAAACGTACAATGCGCCCTCCTGTATCCAGCACAAGGATGATCACCTGGGCGGTCTGAATGAGGCTTTCCGCGAAATTTCTGCTTTCAAGCAGCTCGTTCTGGACAGTCCGTTGGGCCGTCACATCCAGCATCACCCCCACGAGGCCGGCGGCCTTTCCTTCGATATCCACGAACACCGCTTTATGAAAGACAATTGACCGCACGGAGTTATCCGCATGCAGCACATTCGCCTCATAGATATCCGTGCCCCCCTTTTCGAGGAGGCGGTTGTCCGCGTCAAAATACTTCTGCGCCAGTTCAACGGGCGCCACATCAAAGACGCTTTTACCTATGATTTCGTCCCTGGAGAGTCCAAGGTATTGTACAAAGGACTCATTGCAGCCCAGATAGACACCTTGGGTATCCTTGTAGAACACAGGCACCGGCATGGCCTCGATGATCGAGTGCAGCAAGTGCTCGCTTTCGCGTTTTGTGTGCTCCTCGCTTGATCGCGCCTCACGCTGATGGCGGACATCGCGCCACCAGGCCCACCCCAGTAGCGCGGCCGTCCCATACGCGACAAGAAACACCAGAAAAAACAGCGGGTATGCGGCCGGATAGACATGGATCACACCAAGCCCCGCCACCAGCGAAACCGCCAGTGACGCCACCACCCCCCCCGGCACGCCCCTTGCCGGAAAACGTTTCATACAAGTATTTCTTCGCTAAGGCATGCTATTCAGCCATAACGACGGTGCCCGGGGCCGGTTCTTCTTCGCCCTCGATCACGTCACAGTAAGAAATCTTTTCCTTAACCGTTTTCACTTCGAGCTTACCGATCTCTTCGCCCTCTTCCTTATCGAGGATCTCACCGGTATCCGGATCAAGCAGCACTTCACCTTCTTCGGTCATGACCAGTATCTGTCCGGGTTCAAGGCCGAACTGGGATCCGCGATTGATGATGACGCCCTTGCTGGTGGCCTTGACGACCGATCCCTCAAACGGGAACTCTTCCATCTGCTTGGCAAAATAGATCGCCGCCTGGTTGATGCAATCCTGCGCGGCCTCGCCCAGCGGGGTCTTTTTAAACCCGCCCATATCGGTATTGAGCCCCCATTTTGAGAGTCCGACCTTCATGCTGGCATTGTCGGCCTTGCCTTCAATGCGCTGCTTGGCCACGATTTCGCCGGTGGTGGTGTCGATCAATTTGGCGATGATGGCGATATGCGCATCGCTCTTGCCGCCGCCGACGCTGATCCCTTTGAAGCTGATGCCGCCGGACCCGCCGGACTGGCTCTCTTCGACCTCGGTCACCGCGCCGGTGGCAATATATTTAGCGGAACGGGCCATACCGGTCTGGGCCACATCCTTGCTTTTGGCCATACGACCGCTCGCCTGCAAATCCTGTTCGGCAAAGACATCATCGAGCTTCTCTCGCTCGACCAGCACAAACCGTCCGGTATCGAACAGGGCCGACTCGAGCATGATCGTCAGGTTATCGCCCAGATTCCAACTGCCGTGCCACCCGGCTTCATTCTCAAACTCCTTGCATCCGATAGCATGCTTCAGGCCCTTGTACTCGCCCAGGTTCATTTGCTCATTGCCGTCCGTCGTGGCCGTTTTTGTCTTGCCCCACAACGCCCATGTATCCACCGACGACGCCACCATCATTCCCGCTACCAGTATTCCCAGATATGTATTAGTCTTCATCAGCGCAACCGCCTCCTCACTCAATCTGTTTCTATGTTATTACCGATTCACGCCTGCCTCGGCAGGCCACACAACTCACATTCAAGCCTGGCACAACCCCTTCCCGCATCCGCATCCGGCGCCAGGGCTATTTTTTTGACAACTTGGGATAGACAAGCATGATCAGGCTGCGACCCTGCAGACGCGCAGGCTGCTCGATCTGTCCGTGATCCTTCAAATCCTCGGCCGCCCGGTTCATCACCTCGAATCCCAGTTCATGGTGCGCATTTTCCCGTCCCCGGAAGTAGAGGGAAAATTTCAGCCGGTGGCCTTGCTCAAGAAATTCACGGGCATGGCGCAACTTGGTTTCGTAATCATGCTCCGCGACATTGGCGTGGAATTTAATTTCCTTGAGTTTCGTGTGCGACTGATTCTTTTTGGCCACCCGTTCTTTCTTGTGCTTCTCGTATTTGAACTTTCCGTAGTCCATGATACGACACACTGGCGGTTTGGCGTTCGGAGAAATCTCCACCAAATCCAGCCCCAGGTTACCGGCCCTGGTCAGCGCCTCACGCGTGGGCACAACACCCATTTGCTCCCCATTTTCATCGATACAACGAACTTCAGGAATCCGGATATACTGATTGATCCTCGTCCTGTCTTTTCGTTCTTTTCCGTATTGCGGGCGAATAGTTCACCTCCTTGGTTGATATTAACGCGGCGGCAGCCGCGCGGCTAGTTGTTCTCTGCGTCCAGTCCCTTGGAATCGACTTCCCGGGACAACCGTTCAATAATGTCAGGCAGGCCGAAGGCGCCCAGGTCGCCGGCGGTGCGACTGCGCAGGGCGGCCTGGCCCTGTTCTTCCTCGCGTGGTCCCAGCACAAGCATGTACGGGATTTTATCCAGTTGCGCCTGGCGTATCTTCGCGCCCACTTTTTCCTGGCGCTGGTCCACGGTGACGCGGAACCCCGCGGCGCGCAACGCCTCGGCCACTGTTTCCGCGTACGCCATCTGCTTCTCGGTCAGCGGCAGCACGCGCGCCTGTTCAGGCGCCAGCCACAGCGGGAAGGCCCCGGCATAGTGCTCGACCAGGATGCCGAAGAAGCGCTCGATACTGCCCAGCAGCGCCCGGTGGATCATGTAGGGGCGGTGGGCCTGCCCATCCTCTCCGATATAGGTCATGTCAAAACGGTCGGGCAGGTTGAAGTCGAACTGGAAGGTACTCACCTGCCATTCCCGGCCGATGGCGTCCTTCACCTTCAAATCGATTTTTGGGCCATAGAACGCGCCGCCGCCGGGGTCCACCTCGTAGGGAACCCCCTCCGACTCGAGCGCGTCACGCAAGGCGTTGGTGGCCTGCTCCCAACGTTCCACCTCGCCCACCGCTTTTTCGGGGCGGGTGGCCAGATAGGCCGTGATATTCGAAAAACCAAAAGCCTTCCAGATAGTGATGGCGAACTTCATGATCTTCTTGAATTCCGCTTCCATCTGTTCGGGCGTGCAATAGATATGCGCATCATCCTGTGTAAAGCCCCGGACCCGAAGCAATCCATGCAGGACCCCTGCTTTTTCATAGCGGTAGACCGTCCCCAACTCCGCCCATTTGATGGGCAGCTCGCGGTAGGAACGCTTGTGCGTCTTGTAAATCTGGATATGGAACGGGCAGTTCATGGGCTTGAGGTAATACTCCTTGCCATCAATATCCATGGGCGCGTACATGCTCTCGTTATAGAAGCCAAGATGTCCGGACGTCTCCCAGAGATTGGCCTGCCCGATATGCGGGGTGTACAACAGCTCATAGCCGGCGCGATAGTGCTCCTGCCGCCAGAAATCTTCGATAATCGAACGAACGCGCGCTCCACGCGGATGCCAGTGAATCAAGCCCGCTCCCACCTCTTCATGCATCGAGAACAGGTCCAACTCCCGGCCCAGCTTGCGATGGTCGCGCTTCTTCGCCTCCTCGAGCTGCGCCAGATACTGCCGTAACTCCTTCGGATGGAGAAACCCGGTGGCATAGAGCCGCTGCAGCATGGGATTGGTCTCCAGCCCGTGAAAATACGAACCGGCCACCGAGAGCAGGGTAAACGATTTGATCTGCCCCGTGTGCTCCAGGTGCGGCCCCCGGCACAGGTCCATGAATTCGCCGCAACGATAAAACGTGATCGTTTCCCCTTCGGGGATTTCCGCCAAACGCTCGAGTTTAAAGGTCTGCCCCATCTCGCGCAGCTTCGCCTCCGCCTCCGCGCGCGTGAATTCCAAACGCTCAAAAGGAATCTTCTCAGAAATAATCCGGTTCATTTCCTCTTCGATCCGGGGAAAATCTTCGGGGGTCAACCGGTGGGGAAGATCAAAATCGTAGTAAAAACCATTCTCCGTGGCGGGGCCGATGTCCAGTTGAACATCGTCATAAAGTCGACAAACTGCCGCGGCCATTACATGCGCCGTACTATGACGCATCCTCTCAAGGTCCGTCTGATTATCTGACATATTTTCTATATTCGCTTTCTTCCTTAGTTATTAATCGCACAAAAAGCCCCACTATATCCGGACTACTTCTGTGCAGGCAGGAGCTAGATACACCTATCTATCTCCCTTCCCTGCATCCCGGATACGGCTTTTTATTTGTCATTAGTAACAATCCTGCGAATTCAACCCCAAAGACGCTGATATGTCAACAGGATTCAGGCGCGGAAGTTATGTTCCCGCAGATTACACAGATTTTCACGGATTAGATTCAGGCGAATTTCCGGGGAGTTTCCCCCCGGTTACACACAGGCCTCAGCCCCAAGGTGGGCTGCGCCCACAACCCAAGAGGTCAGAAATCAGCGGCCAGCGAAACAAAAAAAATGCCAACGAATAATTAAGCAGCCAATGAGGTTCATTTTCTCTTATCTATTCGTTACTTTCCCATTCGTTGGAAAACAAAATCCAATCCCCTGCGGAGCAGTCTCCGGATCGAGGGGCGATTGATGAGTGTGATTATGAGCGGATATCCAGGAAAAGATTTACCTGAATGGGTACGAGTTCACGGTGGCCACCAACCACATATTCAACATGCCGCCGGAGGAAAAGGCCGCGTTTTATGGTCGGCGCCCCTCGCCCTTTTCCCGGATGATCGACGCGTCGGAGTATGCCGGCCCGCTGGACCGCTACCTGAACGACCCGCCGACGAACGCGGCGTTCGCCTGGACCAATGTCGCCGGCCACAGCTATATCGGGCCCGTGCGCGATCAGGGCAATTGCGGGTCCTGCTATGCCTTCGGCGCCGCGGCCGCCGCGGAAGGAACCTACAACAAGGCGATGGGACGGACGGACGCAAGCTGCGTGGATTTCTCGGAATCGTTCATTATA
>RZZM01000593.1 GCA_009929845.1 Spartobacteria bacterium | reverse complement strand
AGACATCGCCGACAAGGACGGCGGTTGGAAGGTGCGTATGGAATGTAAGGTACGTAAGGAAGATGTTGTCCGCATGCAATGTATGATGTGTACGATATGTACAATGCGTAATGCGTCGGAATCTGAGGCGATTCCTTCGAGCCAGACCTTTCAGGCAAAGAATAATCCTTAAAAAGTTCTTGTTGTGCTTGGCATCGAAAGACCTGCTAGGTGCACGCTGGATATATTTTTATTGCGGGTAGTTGTCAGGAGATGGATGATGAAAAGGTTGGTTAGTTTCTGCGAGAGACACGGCCGTAGTCATAAGCCTGTTGTGGCGGGGGTTCGCTGTTTTTGTGCTGGGGCCGTCTTTTTGACGGTTTGGGCGGCGGCGTGCCACGCACAGATTACCACGCCGCTTCATATCGGCGCGACCATCCCCATGGTGGATGAATTCAACAATAAGCTCCGCGGGCATTATTACAGTCCGGGGGATGTGGTGCAGATTCTCTGGGCGAGTAACGGGATCGCCCACCCGCCGTCCCTGGACGGCACCCCGCATCCCGACAACGCCCTGCTGGAAGGCGGGCTTACCGGCGTCGGCGCCCTGGTCATGCCCTCCCTGATCGACTCCGGCCTCTTCGGCGCCTCCATCGCCGCGCCCCGTCCGCGCGATGGCGCGAAAATCTTCGTGCGCGTCTTCAACGATCAGAACCTTAAGAACGCCTCCTTCTACGGCGATTCATTTATCTTTACGGTCAACGGCAACCAGGTCTTCGATGTCGGCACAGTGGCCACCACCAATCCATTGGACGCGGCTGACAATGATTATGACGGACTCAACAACAGTTGGGAAAAGAGCTACATGTCCAACCCGGATAACCCTGATACGGACGGGGACGGCGTGCGTGATGGCGATGAGGCGCTGGCCGGGACGGATATGCTCGACGCCGGTTCCTTCTTCGCGCTCAGCTCCATCCAGCCCGCGGGTGGCCCCGATCTGCTCGTCGGCTGGCAGGCCGTGGCCGGCCACGCCTACCAGGTGCAGTTCACGACCAATGCCATCGACGACCATCTCTCCTACCAGAATGTTTCCGGCATAATTACCGCCGTCGACAGCAACGCGACCGCCGTGATCCCCGATGGATTGCTGCTCGGTAAAGGCTATTTCAGGGTGGTGCATAAATGATTTTTAACGCCATAACGGGGCCACAGATGAAAAAAACAGCGCAAATGAAAAACGGACGCCTGGAACACCCTCCGGCGCCCGGAGGCAAAAGTCTATTTTTCAGGTCTGATCGCGTCTGCGATCGGCCACGGGGCGATGTAGCAATTCGAGGATGCGCCTCTGGGCTTATTTTCATGTTTCTTTGTACGCTCTTTGCCCCGTCCTCGTTGGCGCAACAGAACGTGTACTGGCGAAGCTGGGGAGGGAAAGGCGGCGACTGGACACAGACAGATGGATGGTATTATCAAACGTGGAATAATAACCAAAATGGACCGGACTACACATATAAAACGGCCAATTATGTTGAAATCGGGAATAATGATGGCACGGCAATGAGCCTGAACGATGGGCGGTGGTACGATGTTAGAACGCTTGTCTTTGCCGGCGGGGCAACGACGGGGCGCACTATTTCCGACAATGGGATTGATATGAGGGGGGCAGGCGCAAAGATCGAAAATAACTCTACGGGGCATCATGTATTCAACTCAGCGTTACAACTGCACGTTGCCACCGAACTTAATCCGGTCAGCGGTAATTTAACGTTCAATGGCGCAATCGGAGGAGATTATTGGAACGATGTGTATGGCGATAATGGGAATACGTTGACGATCAGGGGCGTGAAATCGGGAACGGGTGGCATCGCTGTCAAACAAAACAGCCGGGTGGTGTTGACCAACAACAACACGTTTAGCGGCGCGATTTGGATTGAAAAGGGCTTGGTACAGTTGGGGGGGCACACCAATGCGATGGGCGCCAGCGGCAATGTAAACGTGGGCACCAACGCAACGCTGGAGCTTGATTACGGCGCGGTGAGGTTAAACTCGGCCACGTTAACCCTCTATGGAACCGGCACCAATGCGGCGGCGGGGGCTCTGCGAAAA
>RZZM01000172.1 GCA_009929845.1 Spartobacteria bacterium | reverse complement strand
CCCCGCATCGATTTCACGACGCTCTCAAGCTACGGCGGCGGCACGGAATCGTCCGGGGCCGTGGAGATTGCCAAGGATATGTCGGTGGACGTGAACGGGACGGACGTGTTCCTGGTGGACGACATCCTGGATACCGGACGGACCCTGACGTTTGCCCGGAACCATGCCTTCGAAAAGGGCGCGCGCAGCGGGCTAAAGCCCCTACAACGAGCCTTACAGCTCATATATTTAACGCAAAATGCAATAAATTGCTTTCAGGGACCTTCCAAAGGCCATTTTGCAAAAAATGGCCGGATTTGCGCATAATTTGATCGTTTCATGCGCGCCATGCCATGGTGATGCGCGGTGGTTCGCGGGGCACACGGGGGAGCGTTTCGCCACACGAAATCACCCGGTATTTTCATGCCCAACCTGTCATATAGAAATGCGGTCGCATTTCTATATGACAGGTACTTGATGCTTTGGTGGGGTCTTTCGGGAACCAAACAAGGCTTTGCGGTCTTCGTAGGCCCAACGGCGCATAACCCACTCTCAGTTCGCGAAACGATCCCACGATCATTGGATTGTTTCGCGAGTAGGCTTGTATAGGTGTGGCTGCGCTGAATCCCAAAAACGCTGGATAACATGGCTGGACGGCGTGGATCGCCCGGTGTACACTGCTGTTGTGGTTGAGTACGTTGTATAGTGTGAATTGCAGGAGGTTGATGTGGTATGAGTAAGCGTAGTATTGCTCGAGGAATCCGGTTCCGTGATGATGGGCATGGGTTGAAGTCGTTTACGGCCATGGTAGATGTGTGCGCGCGGCATGGACTGACCAAGCTATCGGTTCTCAGTTACAACTGAAGAGAGGTACAAGCGATGTCGACGATGGAAGAGAGCCTGCAAGAGAAAGCGCAGAAGCTGGAGGAGGAACTGGAGCAGTACGAATCGGTCCCCTTTTTGAAAGAACGCATCCGTACACTGGAGCTAACCACACGGGAGCAGGTCGCGGCGATTGAACAGTTAACGGCGATTATCAATGACCTGAACAATCTGTTGGGCATTATGCGGGGGCATGCGGAGCTGGCCAACCGGGGTGAAATCAACATCAAGCAACTGACGGGTGTGGTCCTCAACAGCACGGAGCGCGCGCGTCAGGTCATTGAGCAAACGGTGAAGAGCGGCGAACTGCCGGATGGTCCTGCCAAAGCCTTGCAGGAGGCGGTTGCCCTTCAGTCTGCCAGCATTCTGGTGGTGGATGACGAGCATATGATCTGCTCTCTTCTGGACCGGTTGCTCACGCAGGGTGGCCATCATGTCACGGTGGCGGAGCATCCGGACGAGGCGATCAAGGCCTGTGCGGAACACACTTTTGATATTGTGTTTATGGATGTTGTGCTGGGGCCCTACCGTGGGGTTGATTGTGCGCGGGCCATCAAAAAAGCCATCCCCGGCATACGTGTGGTGTTTCTCTCCGGGCGGCCCAATGTGGAAGAAATGCAACGAATCGCCCGCGAGGAACACGCCGTTGGGTTCATTCGTAAGCCGTTTGATATCAATGAAATAGACAATATAATCGCCCGCATCATGAAGTGAGCGCATTGGCCGGAGGGGGGTCAGCGGCTTTTGATTTTCAGTTCCGGGTGTTCGTTGGCGACAAAACTGTTGGGGGGGACGGTTTCCATCAGAAAGACATTGCCGCCGATGGTCGAGCCTTTTCCGATGATGGTATCGCCGCCCAGGATGGTGGCATTGGCGTAGATGACCACCTGGTCCTCGACGGTGGGATGGCGTTTGATGTGTTTGATAGGGTGTCCGTGTTCATCGAGTGGAAAACTGCGCGCGCCCAGGGTGACCCCCTGGTAGATTTTCACGCGGTTGCCGATATGGGTGGTTTCGCCGACGACCACGCCGGTGGCGTGATCGATGAAAAAGCCGTGCCCGATGGTGGCGCCGGGATGGATGTCGGCGCCTGTCTGCGCATGCGTCCATTCGCTCATGATGCGTGGCACGATGGGAATATCGAGGGCGTAGAATTCATGGGCCAGGCGGTGTGAAGTGATGGCCAGCAGGCCGGGATAGGCCAGTTGCACTTCGGCGTAGGTCAGCGCGGCGGGATCGCCCTCGTATGCCGCCTTTACGTCTTCGATCAACAGGGTACGCACCTCCGGCAGGCGGGTCAGGAAGGCCTGGATTACCCGGTAGGCTTCCTGATGTGTGTTCGCGGCTTCGGGATGAGGGGCGCCTTTCCCTTCCCCGGTTTCCACCTGCGCGGCCTCGCCGATCCAGCGAAAAGGAATGGCGCGTTCAATTTCGGGACGCAGGAGCCGCCACGCGTGGCTGAGCCGGCGTGTCAGGAAGATGCCCAGTTCGTCGGCTTCTATCCGTCCGGGGGACATTTTCCCGGGGAACATGGTGTCGATAAGTATCTTGAGCCCTTCGATGATATTGGTCGGGTTGGGGTAGAGGCCCAGCAGGCTGTCGGGCCGGTCTTCCGGGCCGAGGTTATAGAGGGCGCGCAGTTTAGCGACGGTTTCGCAGAGCACATATTCCTGTTCGCCGGCGCAGCATCGTTGAAGGTCTCGTGTCATGATGTCGTGTCCTTTATGTTTACTGGAGGATACCGGAGCATTTTTTAAAATCAAGGAGAAGGCGTCATATATTGGTAAACAAGACGGGAAAGGTCGGCAATGACCTGATCGGATTGCTCGCGGGTGTTGCGGGCGCTCATGACGCACAGGATATAGGGCCGGTTGGGCAGGTAGATAATACCGCAATCATGGAAATCGCCGCTGTCGGCATTGAAACCCACCATGTGGGCGACGGATATTTCCGGCGGGAGGCCTGTCTGGATTTGACTGCCATAGATGGAGGCGGCCATGAGCTGCAGGGCGAACGTTGACAATTCGGGGGAGAGGTATGCTGAAAAAAACAGGGTACGCAGGGCCTGGGCGAATTGCCGGGCGGAGATATCCGGCAGCGCGTTGCGAGGCTGGCCGGGCGGCGTTTGCGGAAGGCCCAGCCGGGCCAGGTTTTCTTGAAATTCCGCCGCGGTAAACAGTTTCGCTAGTTGGAAGGAGGCGGCATTGTCCGAATAGCAGATCAGGCGGACAAGCAGGTCGTGGATGGTTGGTTCTTCAGGCATGGGGGCGGTTTCGGCAAATATCGGCGGACTGCTCTGATCTGTTTTGGGCGCAGGCATGGCCTGGTCGATGGATAATGCGCCCTCATCGATCTTGTTGAGGACCGTGGCCAGCACCACAATTTTGAGCAGGCTCCAGGCGGGATAGGAGACATCCGGGCGGAGGCCCAGGGTCGTGCCCCCGGCCAGGTCTTCGATGTACACGCTGTACTGGCCCTGCGCATCGTCCAAGCGGATCAGGAGCTGTTCCCGCAGGGGGGCCAGGTCCCGCGTGGCCAGGGACGTTGCAGGTTCCGGTGATGACGGCCCTGTAGCGTTCTCCGCGCCGCGCGGGGCGCATCCGGCCAGCACCAGGCAGAGAACAAAATGCCAGAGGGAGGGGTTCATCCGAAAAACGTATATTGGGGGTCGCGTGGGATGTTGAAATAAAAGGTGGCGCCGGAATTTCCGTTCGATTCACACCATATCTCGCCGTGATGCAGGCTCAGGATGGTCTGCGCGTAGGCCAGTCCCATGCCTTCGCCGGGGACCTCCTCCCCGCCGGAACGGCGGAATATCTCGAAGATACGGGTGATGTCCTTTTCATCCACACCGCAGCCGTTGTCACGCACCCAGAAGAGGGCGTCATCGGGCCGTTGTTTGTATCCGATTTCGATGAGCCCCTGTCGGTCCGCGGGCATGTACTTGATGGCATTGTCCAGCAGATTGCAGATCATACGTTCGATCGACTGTTGATCGGCGGTGATGGTGGGCAGCGGCTGTAGCTGCAGGTCAATGGCCTGTTCTTCGATTCGGTGCATGAACACCTTCACGCATTCACGGACCAGCACATTCATGTCGACACGCTCGAATTCCATTTCCCTGCGTTCCAGCCGCGAGAGTTGGAGGATGGCCTCGATTTGGCGGTTCATCCGTTCCACGGAGGAGGTGATAAAGGAGATGGCTTCGGGGATGTCTTCATTGACGGCGGTATGGAGTCTGGCCTGATGGTCCTGTGGCAGGGACGGCAACAGTTTGGCGATCACGGCATCGATGTCGACTTTGGCCTGTTTCAGAATATTGATGAACCCGGAAATATTGATCAGCGGCGCGCGCAGGTCGTGGGAGACAATGTAGGCGAAACGTCGAATCTCCTCATTGCGGCGCTTCAGGTCGCGTGCGTGTCGTTCCAGGGTTTTGGTTACCTCCTGGCGTTCCTTTTCCATTTTTCGGGCATGCCAGACCACATAAGCGCTCAGGACGAGCGCGATCACCATGATGACGATGCAGGCCAGCCGGATTCGGTATTCAAAAAAGGCCACATCATCGGCGAAGCTATCCAGGGAAAACCCGTGTTGCAGGAGGATATGTATCGTCACAACAAACAGGAAAATAGTCACCAGCACGGGCACAATCACGTGCAGGGCGATGCGTTGTGTAGATGATTGAGTCATGAATGCCCCCTGTCTTTACCGCTTCAACCACCAGTTGGCTGTGGCCGATATAATCAGTATTCCTGATGCAATGACCGTGGTGGCGATGGTGATCAGCATCCGACGTTCTGCGTCCAGATCATTCTCCCGTGTCGCGAAAAACCATGCCAGCAGACCGCCGAAAATGATAATCAGAAATATCCAGGTCCACAATCCCCGCTTGGAGTTCAGTCGGTGTCCCATTGTATGTTTTGGATTCATATTCTCATATCGTCCCGGTTCATCATTTTCCGCGAGACTTAAGCCTTCAAGTACTATCTATTGCCCTTATAATGCATGTTTATCATCAAGTTAACGACATTTTTTCACATTTTTTATCGGGGCCTGGTAAAAGGGGATTGTGCCTGAAGGTTTCAATGATTTTCACGGATGTTGCACTGTCGCCATGTTCGCACGAATGAAGCGCTTTCAAAGGTGGATGAGCTGCCTTGTGCGGGGCGTAAACCGCTCGCCGGTCGGACGCGGCGCATTATCCGCACATGGGGCTTGCCAGTTCGACTAGGTTTATATACTGTTTTGGGCAGTCAAATGAGAAGGTTAGTGATTATGAGTCGTATATCCGTAACAATGGTGGTTGTCTGTTTAATATGCCCGGTACTTTCCGCGATGGCTCAGGGGACGTTCGCGGTGGTTTCGGCGGACAATGTCAATCTTCGCGCTACGGCCAGCGAGCAGTCCGAGGTGGTCTCGCAGGTGCATCAGGATGCGCAGTTAACCGTGCTGGCGGTGGAAGCCGAATGGGTGCAGGTTACGCCTCCGGAGGGCGTGTTTTTCTGGGTCCACCGTGATTTTGTGAGCAACGGGCAGGTCAAGGCCAAGAATCTCAGGGTCCGCGCCGGTCCGGGGATCAATTATTCGATTGTAGGCAATCTTGTACGCGGCGATCAGTTGGAGACCCTGGGTGAGTTTGGGGACTGGCTCAAGATCAAGCCGCCCGAGGGGTCTTCGCTGTGGGTATCCACAAAACTGGTGGAGGTGACCCGCGGCGAACCCCGGCAGCGCATGCGCCAGGCGCGGCGTCCCCCGTTGATGGGCGTAGTGTCCAGCACCAATATTGTCCGGTCTGTATCGCCCCAGCAGGTGGTTCGGACCACGCGGTATATCCCGCCTGCCGACGAGAGCGCCCTGCCGGAAACGCGGGAGCAGGACGCGGCGACGTCGGCGTCCATGCCGCCTCCCCGCCATGTGCCGCCACCGCGGGCCTCGGACCTGAAGCCGGACTGGAAGCTGATCCCATTGGAAGGGCAGGGGAAGACCGTGGAGCGGGAGGGCACGCTCAAGAAATTCGGATTCCTGGCCAAGCGGCCCACATCGTTCCGCCTGGTCCGGCAGGATGGGCCGCGCAGCATCACCTTGTGTTACATTCGTGGCAACGACGCGCAGTTGAGCGGGTATGTGAATGAAACGTTGCGCATTCGCGGCCGTGAGTACTGGATTCGCGGCGTGGATTATGCGGTCCTGGTGGTCGATCAGGTAACGCCCTTGTTCGAGGAGATGAACTAATCAGGAGGTTCCGCCGGAATGCATCGTTGGCAATTTCAGAAAATCATTCGTCCCTTGTTGCCGTTGCTGGTGTTGTTGTTGCTGTTATGTGTGGTGATCGGACGCCAGAAGGCGCTGGGTGTCAGCCGGGCCTTTGCCGGGGATGACGCCTACCGTCATCTCACCTATGCGCGTGTGCTGGCGCAAACCGGAACATATGGATTGATTGCCAATGAAACCCGCCCGGCCACGTATGACGTGGTGTGGCGGCTGATCCTCGGGTTTTCCAACTGGATACGGCTTGATCCCATGGCTTCGGCATATCTGTTCAGCGCGTTATGCGGGGTGTTTACCGTGCTGATGGTACTACGTATTGCCCGTCTGCTTTTTCCGTTTCCCCCGTTTATTATATTCGCGGCGGTCCTTTTTGTTATATCTCCCGGATTCATCGGCGCGTTGTTGTCGGGCACCTGCCTTCCCCTGGCCATGTGTCTGATCACGGCGGCGACACTTTTTCATATTGAGGGGCTTCTCGGGCGCCGACGGGTACTACCCATGTCGTCGGCGACGATGATTGGACTGGCTATGTGGTTGCGTACCGAGTTCATGTTGGTATGGGTAGTTTTTGCCTTACACGCGTGGTTGTTGTCCCTCCTGCGCAACAAAGGGTATTCCGCGCCTGCCCCCGTCGGCGATGACGACCAGGATAATTGCGCCACGCTGGTTTTTTTACGGGGGATCGCCGGGTTTCTCATGCTGGCGCTTTTCCTGCTTCCGATGGTGACGTGGAATTCGATATGGATCAAGGTGCCCTGGCCGCGAATGATGGGCGCGCCGCTGGCCATGGATATATGGGCCCGTGTGTCCATAGCGGAGGCCTTCCGCCGCAGTACGGAAATAACCATGCAGGCCCTGCCCGCGCTGTACGGCATGATGCTGCATATCCCGGCGCTCGGGTGGGGCATTGAACGCGTTTTCTTCTGGTTTGGCATCCTGGTGCTGGTGGCGTTAAGTGTCTGGCGGCATGAGGAACGTCCGTTTACTGTAGTCCTGGCCATCCCGCTCCTCCTTCCGCTGTTGTATGCCCTGATCTATCCATACACCGGCAAGGCTTCCGTGACGATTCTGTTTCATACCTTTGCCCCGCAGGCGGTGCTGATGATGGCCTTCGGGATATTCCGGCTGCCGATTCTTGTCGAGGGCGTCTATCGCAAATACAAGGAGGGATTGCCCGCCGCCTATGGCTTCCGGATCTGGTGGTGTGTGACGGGAAGCATTCTGATGCTCATCTGTTTCGCTCATTTCTGGGTGTATACCACGCGTCAGAATGTGGCATTGCTGGCCATGAGCGAGAAGCGCGCCGCGCTAAAGCAGGCGCTTGATGCGCATGATCCAACGGGGCGGTCCCTGGCCACTGATGCCCCGGGCTGGTTGACCTATACCTATGACCTGAACACCATTCTGGATTTCAGCGATGAAGCCGCGCCGGACGTGTTGGCCTGCCTGGGACCCAAAGGGGGGCTGGACCCCTACAAGTTCAAACAGTTGATTGACCAGGTCCAGCCTGATTACCTGTTGCGATGGACGAAGGAAACGGCCTACGTTGAGTCCCTGGTCAAGGGGATGGTTGTCTATCCGGTGCCCGCGCCGCGCGAGGAGGCCGACGCCTTGCCTACGCTCGTGGAAATTACGTACTTCGGCGTGCTTTGAAAAAACGCCGGATGATGTCGCGGCACTCGTCCTCCAATACGCCCGCCACGTGCTCCGCCCGGTGATTGAGGTCCTGGTTCTGCAGTATTCTGAACAGTGAAACCGCCCCGCCTCGCTGCGGATCGGTAGCGCCCCAGACCACCCGGGGTATACGGGAAAGCACAATAGCGCCCGCGCACATCGGGCAGGGTTCTTTAGTAACGTACAGCACGGTATCCGTCAGCCGCCAGTCGCCCACGGCCGCGGCCGCCTGGGTAATGGCAATCATTTCAGCGTGGGCGGTCGCATCCTTGAGGAGTTCCACCTGGTTATGGGCCCGCCCGATTACCTGTCCGTCCTTCACAATCACCGCGCCCACCGGAACCTCGCCGGCTTCGCCGGCGAGTTCCGCCTGCTTCAGCGCCATGCGCATGAAGCGAACGTCATCCGAGGTGTCTTCCATCGCGGGACTTAAAAGGTCGATTCGGAAAACTTGTTTTTGATATTTTCCAGGTAGTAGGCATCCTTATCGTCGGCGGCCATGAATCCGTCATAGACCTCTTTGGGCACCCCTTTATACTCGAAGCCATTGCTGCGGGTATCGATAATCATGAGGTCTTCGAGGTTTTCAGAATACATAACGCTGAATATGGTGTCGGATTCCACGCGGATAAACCCGGAGCCCGAACTGGAACCGCCGACATCCGCTGAGCCTCCCTGTGAGGTGGCGCAGCCACACAGTCCTGTAACACAGACAACCAGTATAAGTATATGACACATCAATTTCATTACTACGTTCTCCCTTCTTTGATTGTACGCTTTTCCTTTGCTCATGATTCACAATATAGCACAATTAAAAAAATGAGTCTAGAGGCAATACGGAATTGTTGCATTCGCGAATTGCGCAATACGCGCGCCAAGCGGAAATTTATTCGGGAATGAACAGTTTCTGTCCGGCGCGCACCGTATTGGGATTGGTGATATTATTTTCCTCCACGATGGCCTTGACGCTCACTCCGTAGGCCGAGGCGATTTCTGAGAGGGTCTGTCCCGGCTCCACCACATGCTCATAGCCGTATTCCGCCGAGCCGCGCTTGCGTGAGGCGGACCCCGACGAACGGCTGCCGGCGCTCTTTTTCATGACCTCGGCAATCTTGCGGCTGAGCGTGTCGACAATTTCCTGTTTGTCCTTCTGGCGGCGGCCTTCCACCGCGTCGATCTGACGTTCCAGGTCGGCCAGCCGGGCGCCCAGCGTTTGTGTCTCCTGCCGGGCCGCGTCGCCGGCCGTTGCCTGGGTGGTGTAGATATCGCGGTCCAGGCGGCTGACTTCCAGTTCGAGGGTTTCCACCCGACCCTTCAGGCGAAACATCTCGTCACGTAGCAAGGCGAAATCCTGCTGGGCACGCATTTCCTGTTCGGCCCGTTCCTGATAGAGGGACTGGCAGCCGGTCCACGCCGGAATCATGGCGGCGGCGACAAACGAAAAAGCCATCGTTTTCAAATGTAGTGTTTTCATAGTCCCTTTCATTACCCGATCCCTGGATGGCGCTCAAGCAAAAATTCCATCTTGCGGTTTGTTGTTAAAAAGTCCATGAAGGGTGGGCACAAAGGAACAGGAACGATGCGTCTGGAAAAATGGATCATAACAGGGATGGCGGTTTGTCTTGCGGCGCTGAGCGCCGGGGCGCCGGGCCGTGATGAGTTGTCATTGCCGCTGGCGTTGTTTGAGGACGGGGACTGGGCGGGTGTCCGGCGTGAATGCCGGAGGGTCCTGGCGCGGAACCCGACGGACTATGACGCCCTGCTGCTCGACAGCATGGCCGCCATTCAGGCCGGCGACAGTTCCTCGAATGTCACCCATGCTCTGTTGAAGGTCTTTACACAGGCCACGAACGCGCCGCTCCGTACAACGGCCGCCTATGAGCTCGGGCGCGCATATTGGCGGCAGGATAGGCCGGATGAGGCTTACACGTATATCAAATATGCCTTTCAGCACGCGGAGGATCATGCCATGCTCCTGCACAGCGCCTGTTCGCTGGAACTGTTGCGGGAAGAATACGGTAGCCGGCTTCCAGACGACAGGGAGATACAGATGCAACTGCACACCCTGCGGGGGTTGCTCTGGCCGAAGGCGCTCCGTGAGGAATGCCGGATAACGCGCGGGCCACCGCGTCTGTCCGTCCTGTCCCTGCCCGGCGCATGGGTGACCCGTTTTTACCGCACACAGATACGTCCGGCCATTGGCGACCGATGCGAACTCCACCCCAGTTGCTC
>RZZM01000171.1 GCA_009929845.1 Spartobacteria bacterium | reverse complement strand
TTCCCATGTGTGACCAACGAGCACCCGCACGAAGTCAGCCTGCCCGCGCTTTCCATGCAGCATCCCACGCAGGTTGAACGCCGCTATTCCCCCTCGATATGCCAACTGATGGACCCGGAGCTGACCGTGCCCGTGGCCGCCTGCATCGCGGCGTCGGGGTATATGGTTTTTCTTGCGGATTATCCGGGGATGGGGACCAACATGAATGTCCACCCCTATTGCCAGAATTCCCTGGCCAATTCGGTTGTGGACATGATCACCACCGGACTGGATTATGCCCGGGGCCAAACCAATGCGCCCTATCCATCATGGAACAGTGAATTGTACCTGATGGGTTATTCGGAAGGCGGTTACGCCACGATGATTACGGCCAAGGCCATCCAGCAGCAGAGCAATGCCCAGCTCACGGTCACGGCCGCCGCGCCCCTGGATGGTCCCTATTCGCTGTCCAGCGCCATGCGGACCCTGATGGTGAACGCCGACACCAACTACAGCGCGCCTTACTTTCTCCCATACGTGGCCAACGGCTATGACTCCGTGTACGCCACCCAATATGTGGAGTATATATTTGCCAGCAATGTCATTCAATCCATTCCGGGCGATCCCCAGTTCGGTCCGGTCCTGCGCAATATGGTGACCGCCGGCACTAACACCTCCAGCGAAATCAATCAGCAGATGATGAAGGTGGACCCCTATGTCGGTCCCCGCAGTATCCTTACCGAAAGCTTTATCGCCAACCTGACGAAGACCTCGGGCGTGGTGTATGACGTGCTGGAAGCAAACAACGGATACCAGGACTGGACGCCGATGATGCCCATGAAAATGATGCATAACCGGGATGACGACCTGGTGCCGTTTGACAACGCCACCAATGCCATGGGCGTGTTTTCGCAGACGACCGCCCCAGCGGTCTCCCTGGATGCCTTCAGCAACAGCGACTACCCGTTGATCTACCTCCTCGCCCCGTTGATCGGTTCGGTGCATTCCGCGACGGCCCCGTTTGCCTACATCCGGGGATTCAAGTGGATTGATTCCATGGCGCACAGCAACCGGTGCGCGGGGCAGGCGTCCTATTATGACGCGGATAATGACCTGGTGGCTGATCTCAGTGTGTACTGGCCCGAAGAGGGCATGTGGTACACGCGCGGCAGCGTCCTGAATGAAGTCAGCACCCGGCAACTGGGCTGGGCGGACGCCGTGCCGGTCGCGGCGGATTATGATGGCGACGGGAAGGCCGATGTGGCCGTATACTGGCCCCGGCAGGGCGAGTGGTTCATGGCCCTGTCCGGCAGTGAGGCCGTTCAAAGCCATTCCTGGGGTTGGCCCGGCGCCATTCCCGTGCCCGCCGACTATGATGGCGACCGCAAGGCCGATATGGCCGTCTATTGGCCGGAGTGGGGCACATGGTATATATGGCGCAGCAGCGACGGCGAATCGCAGATTCTGCCCTGGGGCTGGGCCGGGGCCCTGCCTGTGCCCGCTGACTATACGGGCGATGGTATGGCCGACCCCGCCGTGTATTGGCCGGAGGAGGGGATGTGGTATATCTTTGACGCGCCGTTGCTTGCCGTGAAGACGTTTCAATGGGGCTGGGCGGATGCGATGCCTGTGCCCATGCACATGGATAACGACCGGGAAGCGGACCTGGCCGTGTACTGGCCGGCCGGCGGTATGTGGTACATCCGGGGCAGCGAAAACGGGACAATTCACATGCGGCAATGGGGCTGGGCCGGGGCCGCGCCGGTCCCCGCCGACTATGACGGCGACGGTTATGATGACCTGGCGGTGTACGGGCAGCAAGATGGGACCTGGTATATCCTCAACAGCGCCAATGATAGCACAACCACGCGCGAGTGGGGCTGGGACGCGACCCTGCCGGTCAACAACCAGTTGCGCATCAACCAATGCTTCTTTCCCATGCGGTAATCGTATGTCCGGTTGTCGCCAAATCAACTGGGTGGGGTGCGCCAGGGTCATCGCCGCGGGGGTGCTGGGCATGGTGTGCCTTGCCGCGGGTTGCCGACGTGCGTGTCCTGTTGCCGATGCGCCCATTCCGCCGCCTGATCGGTGGGGGCGGGGGATGGAACAGGCCCTTGCGAACGATGTCCGTTTCCTCCAGATTGCAACCTGGAATGATTTTGGCGAAGGCGCCACCATCGAACCCGCCGTGGAATATGGGTACCGCTATCTTGAGTTGACCGAGGCGTACGCCGCGCGGTTGAAGGGTTTGCCCTCCGACCGGGGCGCGGCGCTGGCTTTCCCGCTTGAGCTATATCAGGCGGAAAAGGCCCTTGAGATGATGCCGTCGGCACAGGCGGATTCGCCACATCCGTACGATCTGTCCGCGATTCAACGGCAGATTGATCAAGCGGCAGCATGCTTTGCCGCCGGTAGGGTGGAAGAGGCGGCCACGACACTCGAAGCGGCACGTGCGCTGATGGGGCGCTGAATGCGGAGGATGGGGAATAAAACTGACACGCAAGCGGCGTCCAAGCTGTCGGAAGGTTCATTGCTTGTCATGCCGTAATATATGAAGGCAGGTCCCCAATGACCAGCGTACGCAGGGCACGGCGCAAGGCATTACCGTTCGTTGTACGGGCTTTAGCCTGCCGCGCCCGGCGAGCCGCGGGCCTGCCGCAACAACCACAACCCATGCATCTATCCAGAACTCTCGTCACCCGCAACAAGCGTTTTGATGACACGGCCGTGTCACGGAAACGCTTGTTTTGTTCCGGTCAGGGGTGTTATTTCAAGCCCGGAAAATTCACAAATCCTGGAAGCTATAGTTCGCAAAATAAACACACCATGCGTATTTTCGAGCTGGAACCGCAAAATTGGGTTCTTCCGGGTTTTTTGTGAGACATTTGCGGCTGTTTTTGCCCTTTATCGGCGTTCCCTCGCCTCGGCGTTAAAAAAAGCATCGAGAAAACCGCGTATCATGGACCCGGAAACCCACTCGCGATAGGCGGCCGTGGATCGAATATCATCAATGGGACTGACGGCGGATACCGTCCGCCGGACAGCCTCGGCGATCGTGTCCTCGTCGCATACACGGCCTGTCAGCCAAGCCTCAAGCTCCGTTAACCGGATCACCGTCGGGGCGACACTGCCGACCGCCAGCGCCACGGAACGGATGGTTCGGTCCTCGATCCTGATCCGACAGGCGGCCATGATCTTCGATATGGCCTGCGCGGAACGGGTCCCGATCTTACGGAACATTTCCCTGCTTCCATCCGGATTGACCGGCAGCTCGAAACGGACAATGAGTTCATCCGCACGCAGGTCAATCGACCGGTAGCCCTTGAAGAAATCCGTCAGGTTCACCCGGCGTTCGCCGTGGACGCCGGCTACGACCACCGCGCCGCCGGTAATCACCAGGGCCGGGGCCAAATCGCCGGCGGGACTGGCATTGGCGACGTTTCCGCCGATGGTGCCGCGCGCCTGTATTTGTTGGGCGCCCACCGTCGCAGCGGCGGCGGCCAGGGCGGGCAGGCGCGCCTGAATGACCTCCGACGCGCGCAACTCCGCGTGTGTCGTTCCCGCGCCCACCACGACGCATTGGTCCTTCAATGTAATCCCCTTGAGTTCAGGAAGCCCGGCCAGGCTGATAACCCGTTGCGGCGCGGCCACAACACCGCCGGCCCACTGCACCATCAGGTCGGTTCCCCCGGAAAGCGGAACGCCGCGGGTCGTATCGTCCGCCATCAGTTCAAGCGCGTCCGCTAATGTTTCAGGAAATTCACAATCCATTGTGTCAAGTCTTGTCATGGTAACCTTCCGTTCCTTTTATGACAACTTTGATGCGGCATACTGCACGGCTTCAACAATTTTTACATAGCCCGTGCAACGGCACAGATTCCCCGCATGCGCCTCCCGGATTTCCAGTTCGGTGGGGGTTGCATTGCGCTGCAGCAGCGCGTATGAGGACATAATCATACCGGGAATGCAGAATCCACACTGGACCGCGCCCTTTTCAAGGTACGCCTCCTGCAACAGGCGCCCGAGATCGGTCTCCTCCAGCCCTTCCACCGTAAGGATTTCCGCGCCATCAGGAACCTGGCCGGCGGGAATCAGGCAGGAAACCACCGGGTCCCCGTTCACCAGGACCGTACAGGCCCCGCACTCTCCTTCCCCGCAGCCCTCTTTTGTCCCGGTCAAATGCAGGTCCTCACGCAACACATCCAGCAGTCGCCGGAGCGGCGGGCATGTAACCTGTCGCTCTTTCCCATTAATGATCCATTTTCTTGTCACTTCTTTCACGATTTCACCTGCTTCCGCAATGCCTCAAACAACGATTCGGGAGTAACCGGTATTTCCGTCATGCGAATGCCCGCGGCCATTTCAATGGCATTGGCCACCGCCGGCGACAATCCATCAATGGGCAGTTCCCCGATGCCCTTGGCGCCGGGCGGACTGAAGGTGTAGGGATACTCCATGAACTCAAAATCAAACGGAGGGGCATCCAGCATGGTCGGGATAATATAGGTTTGAAAACGGTCGGCATCATAGGCCCCGTTGCGCACCCCGATCCGCTCGAGCAGGGCATAGCCAAAGGCCTGCAGGAAACCGCCCTCCAACTGTCCCATGGCCAGCATGGGATTGATCACCCGGCCCACATCGAACACCCCGGTCACTTTTTTGACCTCGATTTGCAACGTCGCCCGGTCAATCTCGAGTTCGACCACATTGCAGCCCCAGGAATACGACGGGTAGGCATCCCCTTCAAAGGTCTCCTGGTTCCACGCGATCTTCGGGTCCAGCTCGTACTGATGCTCGACGCGCACGGGGCCGTGCTCCTTGAGGTAGGCCAACGCCACCTCTTCAAAATCAACCCGGTCGTGGCCGGCAGAAAAAACACTGTCCTTCAATATCGCCGCCTGGCTCTCAAAAAAGCGCGCCGACGCATAGGCCTCCAGTTTGGCTTTGAGCTTGCGTCCCGCCCCATAAAGGGTATTGCCCACAATCATGGTGGTTCGCGAGGCGACGGTGGGACCGCTGTTCGGCACCAGCGCGGTATCCGGCAGCGGGTTTTGCACGAAACGAAGGTCCGCGCACAGCCCGTCGGCGACAATCTGCGGAAGCACCGTATGCGCCCCCTGGCCCATTTCGACGGAACTGCAGCGTATCAGCACCACGGGCCGTTCCGCATCATCCAGGGCCAGGTCCAGCGCCGCCTTTGCCTTAAAGCGCGCCTCGCCATCGCCGGTGAACGCCGACCCGTGCGCAAAGAACGCCAGACCGACGCCATACCAGGTATCCGCATCCTGCGCCCCCCGGGTGCACCGCGCCAGCTTGGCCTCAAAATCACATTTCTCAAGCGTCCGCTCAAGGACCGTGCCGCACGCTTCGCATTCGGCCAGCGTCTGTCCGGTGGCCGTGGTGTCCCCCGGAACGACGGCATTCCTGAGCCGGAATGCATGCGGCGTCATGTCGCAGGCCCTGGCCATCAGGTCCATCTGTGATTCCAGCCCCCATATCGCCTGAGGCGCGCCAAATCCGCGAAAGGCCCCGCAGGGGAATGAATGGGTACGGTAGACCCGTCCATCAATGAAGACATTGTCGCAGCGATACCCGATAAACGCATGCAGCACCCCCCGCGCCAGCACGATTGAACTTAACGTGCCATAGGCCCCGCCATCCAGAAAGAATTCCACCTTCACCGCCGTAATGGCGCCGTCCTTCTTGAATCCGGTCTTATAGCGCGACCAACTGGGGTGTCGTTTGGTGGTATACCGGATGTCTTCATGACGGTCATAGATCAGCTTGACCGTGCGTTTGGACTTCATGGCCATGAGCGCCACATAGCCCCCCAGCCATGTCGGGAACTCTTCCTTCCCGCCAAACGCCCCGCCTGTGGGGGCCTGCCGGACACGCAATTTTTCAGGCGGCAGGTTCAGGGTGGGCAGCAGCTCAAGCGCCACAAAATAGGGGCACTGCATCGACCCCTCGATGAGCACACTGCCGTCCTCGCCCGGGACCGCCACCAATCCCTGCGGCTCCAGGTACGCCTGTTCGTGATGCCCCGCCCAGTATTCCTGTTCAATGATATAATCCGCCTCTTCAAACCCCTTTTCAATATCCCCCTTGACGATCGTTTGCGCGCAGAATTTATGGAGTTTTCCTTCATCGGTTTTGTATTGCGCAATGACCTCTTTGAGCGTTTGAATGGAGGGCAGCTCCTCGATATCAAACGTGATATATCCGGCCGCTTCCCGGGCCAGGTCTTTGGTCGGGGCTGCCACCAGCGCCAACGGCTCACCCAGATACTGGATTTCATCATCGCAGAGCAGGGGCATGTCCTTGATAATCTCATGCACCAGGTTTTCCCCGGGGATGTCCTCAGGCGTGACGACCACCACCTGTGACCAGTCAAACGCCGGGTCCAGATGTCGGCCTTTCAGCCGCCCATGGGCAACCGGAGAACGCACAACCACCCCGTGCCATGCGCCGGGAAACGACATGTCATCAATATAGGCCGTCCGGCCGGTTACCTTTTCACGTCCATCCCTTCGCGGGACACTTGTTCCAACTGCCGCCATGCTGCTACCTCCAGGGGTTTGGAAATTTCTTTAAGACTACGTGATTGGACCAAAAAAATCAATGCCTTGTGCAGCATTTCTTCTGCAAAAGGGGTTTGGTCGCCCCGATGCTGATTCCAGGCCAGCAAGTGAGATGACAATGACCGCGCTCATACTATACAAAGCCTGATTTACCATTTGCATTTTTTAGAAATCGAGAGAATTCCCCCCTTTTCGACTCCTTGCTTTTTTTCTTGTTTTTGACACAAACTACATGATTTATCGCATCTTGCTTGCCCCCAAAAGGATACGCATGTATTGAATGTATTAACCGCCACGCGCCCCTGTTTCTCAAATATGCTATATGCCAACTGGTATGTTAGATGCTGAATACTTATTGGCAACCAAGGAGTTACCTTGATGAATAAAGAAAGAAACGGCATGGATTTTTGGAAAATTAAGGTTGGGACCGGACTGATTGTTGCCTGCTTTCTACTTCGAACAAGTACGGCTCAGGTATTTGACAAACCGCTTGAACCGATCCCGCTTGCGGAGGAACAGGTTGCGGTACAGCTTCCCGACAGCATTGCGCTGTCCGCGCCGGATGCATATGAATATCTGGTGACGGTGATGGACCGCTACCACACGGATTTTCATATTTATGACGACTACTGCTCACCCGGAAACCACTTCCCTGAGCGTGCCCGTGTCGGCGCCACCGGACAGGAACACAACATCCCCCCCATGAATGAAGCCTGCATGTCACAGCCACACAGCGGCAATCATTGCATCGAATGCACGTTTGTTGCCGAAAAGGGCAACTGGGGAGGCTGGTTTTTCATGAACGGGGCCTTTCTGGACGAATGGGACGCGCCGCGGCCAAACTGGGGCACGGAAAATGCCCCTGGATATTATCTGGAAGGGGCCACAAAACTGACCTTCTGGGCGCGTGGCGCGCAGGGCGGTGAAAAAGTCCGCTTCTCCTGTCTGGGCCTGGGATGGAAGTCACACGCCCCCAGTCCTTCGGCGCCCTTCAGCGACTCCGCCAACCGCAAGTCAACCGGATATATCACCCTTCAAAAGGAGTGGACCCGTTACACGATTGACGTTTCCGGACTGGACCTGAATAATGTGCTGCTCGGTTTCGCGTGGGAAACAAAGTCAACCATCAACCGTCACAAGGATATCTGTTTCTATCTGGATGACATTTCTTTTGATTTGCCCCGTTTGGAAATGCCGCGTTTTCTCACAAGCTATCAAACTCAGGCGGACGACACTTTCTTCGATCAACGTATGTGCAACACCGCCTATCTCTACGATAACGCCCTGGCCCTCCTGGCGCTGCTGGCCGGCGCCGATATAGCGCGCGCGCAATTGATCGCCGACGCCATCCTTTATGCGCAACGCAATGACCGCTTTTATCGTGATGGACGCCTGCGCAATGCCTACCAGGGCGGCGACCTGGCGGCGCCTCCGGGGTATTGGGCCGACGGACGCTCATTTACAACACGCCTGCCCGGCTATTGGGATGTACGGGCGGCTGCCTGGGTTGAGGATGGCACTTCTGTCGGCACACACGCGGGAAACATGGCCTGGGCCGGCCTGGCGCTGATTTCCTTCTATGAAAAGGCGGGAGGGAGTGACTATCTGGATGGGGCGATCCGGATTGCCGAATGGCTTGAAGCGAACTGCCGCGATACCCGCGGCTGCGGAGGCTACTGCGCGGGTTATGAAGGGTGGGAGCCCACCCCGCAAAAACTGTCCTACAAATCCACGGAACATAATATCGACCTGTACGCCCTCTTCCAGCGCCTGTTCCTGATCACCGGTGAGTCCATCTGGCGGGAACGGGCCGATTATGCCCGACACTTTTTTCTGGCAATGTGGGACCCCGCGGACGGAAAATTCTGGACCGGGACCCACGAGGATGGCGTCACAATTTCCCGTGATGTCATTCCGGTTGACGCGCAGGCATGGGCCCTGATGGCCCTGAGAGAGGCGCATGTGCCATACCGGAAATGCCTGGAATATTCGGAGGACAACCTGCGGATCGGTCACGGCTATGATTTCAACCAGGATGGCGACGGAATATGGTATGAGGGAACGGCCCAGATGGCGGTAGCCTTTGATCTGGCAGGCCATACGCAACGCCGGAACGACATCATGGGACTGCTGTATAGCGCGCAGGATCTCCACACCGGGGGAATCCCCGCCGCACAGCAGGATGGGCTGACCACCGGATTCTACACCAATGGCGACGTCCCCTGGGTATACTACAAACGGCTGCATGTCGGCGCCACCGCCTGGATGCTCCTGGCCGAAAAACAGGTAAACCCCTTCTGGATGGGCGCACCGGCGACCACTCTGTACGCCGCTTGCAATACAGCAAAGTGAAGACGTTCTACATGACAGATTGCCCATGCAGAAATCCTTACCTCATGGAAGTTAAAGCGACACCAAACAAAGCTCGCGACAACGTTTTAAGGGGGGGGGATTGGCGAGGGCATAAAAATAACAGGGCGCCCTGGTAGGGGCGCCCTGTGATAGGGTGAGTAATTTTTTAACGGGCGGGCATCAGACGAGGCCCTGGTCGAGCATGGCGTCGGCGACCTTGACGAAGCCGGCGATATTGGCGCCCATGACGAGGTTGCCGGGCTGGCCGTATTCTTCGGCGGTTTCGAAACAGGCCTTGTGGATATTGACCATGATTTCGTTCAGGCGCTGGTCCACTTCTTCGCGGGTCCATTTCAGCCGCATCGAGTTCTGGCTCATTTCGAGGCCGGAGGTGGCCACGCCGCCGGCGTTGGCGGCCTTGCCCGGACCGTAGAGGATTTTCTTTTCGATGAACTGGTCGACCGCTTCGGGGGTGCTGGGCATGTTGGCGCCTTCGCTGACGAGGTAGCAACCGTTTTCGAGCAGCTTGGCGGCGTCTTCGCCGGTGACTTCATTCTGCGTGGCGCTGGGGAACGCGCAGTCACAGGTCACGGACCAGGGGCGCTGTCCTTCGATGAATTCGGCTTTGAACACATCGGCGTATTCTTTGATGCGACCGCGGCGCACATTCTTCAGCTCCATGACCCACGCGAGTTTTTCCGCGTTGATGCCGTCCTTGTCATAGATCGTGCCGTTGGAATCCGAGAGGGTCACCACTTTACCACCGAGCTGGTTGATTTTTTCGGTGGTGTACTGGGCCACATTGCCGGAACCGGAGACCGCGCAGACCTTGCCTTCGAAGGTTTCGCCGCGGGTCTTGAGCATTTCTTCGGCGAAGTAGACCGAGCCGTAGCCGGTGGCTTCCGGGCGGATCAGGGAGCCGCCCCAGTTGAGGGCTTTGCCCGTGAGGACGCCGGTGAACTCGTTGCGGATGCGCTTGTACTGTCCGAACATGAACCCGATTTCGCGACCGCCGACGCCGATATCCCCGGCGGGGACGTCAGTATCCGGTCCGATATGCCGCTGCAATTCCGTCATAAAGGACTGACAGAAACGCATGACTTCCGCATCGGATTTACCTTTCGGGTCGAAATCGCAGCC
>RZZM01000592.1 GCA_009929845.1 Spartobacteria bacterium | reverse complement strand
AGCGTACGCAGGGCGCGGCGCAAGGCATCCTCGCCCGCCGTCCAGTCGCTGAGGACCCGCCTTCATATATTACGGCGGGACAAGCAGCGACCCTCCCGCGAATACGGCCGATTTCGGCATTCACGGCGCGAAACATGCGCGGCTCGCCGTGCGCGGCAGGCTGAAGCCTGTACAACGAACGGGCAGGCTGACGCCTGTACAATAAACCTCTTCCACCGCTTGCAACCGCTTGAGTGTCCGTTTAATTTTCCAAGCGCGGCGTCTCTTCGGAAGTGGATACCATCAAAAAAATCACCGCGATTACTGGCAAATCAATGAAAATCTCGTTCTGCGGCTAACGTTCGAGGTAAGGATTTCTGACGTTCCTCCGGCGAGACAAGTCCGTGGCTCAAACCTCGAACTTAGCAGATTTATGTACGATCGTGAACAAATCTGTGACAATCTGTGAAATCTGTGGGCCCTTTTCCTTTGTATGTATTGTAGCTCTTAAAAGGAAATTGCCCGTATGCGGTAATAGCCTTCACGGTCAGACCGGATATCGTCATAGCGGTTGGTAATGGGGGTGGGCGGTGTGTTGGTGCTGATGGTTTCCCATACACTTCCGCTCATGGCCGGCAGCCATTCAAGATATTGCAGCGCGGCGCGACCACCGATCCATTCGAGCTGTTGCGCATCAGGCATTCCAGATATCCCTCGCAGGTGCAGGTAGGAATCGGCGTCAAACGGGTTGGTGTCGGCAATATATTCCTGTTTGGATGGAACGCCGTCTTCATCCGGGTCTTCGGCGCCGTCGAACGGGTTGTTCGGGTTCAACCCTTCCTTGTCTTCCCAGTCATTCGGAATGCTGTCGCCGTCGGTATCGGTGCCCGCCATGTTCGGTATGCCTCTGGCGTAGAACCAGGGAGAAAGCCAAACCGGGTTCTTACCGAGAAATTCGATCGGTTCGAGGGTAACACATTCACCTGGGTCCATGATCTGGTCGCGATTGCCCTCCATGGAGAGTTTGCCCTGCACCTCGGCGGTGGCATCCAGATATTCCTGCCCGTCCGGCGAGACGCCGTCCGGATAACGGATGTGCATGTATGCATTCGGGGTGATAGCAAAGAGGAATTTGTCGAGATAGAGCATTCCTGAGTCGGATGGGTTGCACACAACAAAGGTCCCGAAGGCGTTGGCCCCAATAATCTCCCATTGGGTCCGTTCGGTCGTGCCGGTGACGTTTATATCCCAGACCGAGGGCGCAAAGATAGCGGAGATTTGTTTGGGCGCGTCGGCAACGACGCGGAAGATGTCTGCATCACCCGCGTAACTTCCATTGGTCAGCCAGTGCGCAAAGAGGTGCCCGTTGGTCGGACGCGCGGTCAGATCAAATATCCAGCCTTCATCCTTCCATCCTGAGAGCAGCCCGTAGACATAGCCTCCGGTGGATTCCTGGGTGAGCAGGTATTGCGTCTTCCAGTGCCATGTCAGTGTCGATTCTTCATTGAACAGGAAGGAGACCTCGGAGAGGTTGCCGGTCGCCGGTACTGAGCCTGTACCGGACCATCCTGTACAGATATAACGGGTTCCGTTGCTTTCATCGGCGGGAGAGGTTACGGCATTTGTAATGTACTGTTGGATCAGCAATGTATGCGCCCCGTAGCCCTGCGGGGCGGGGGAGTCATGCTGCTCGGGCAGGCCGTCAATGAACAAATCCAGCATCAAACCGGCAGTCATGGTGGCGGAATTGGTGCTGACCCCGGCGTTGTTGATTGCGCGCAGGCGGTAATAATACCACACGGCGCTGCCTAGCCCGGTGACGTTGAGCGAAAGCTGGTTGCCAACATTCAGATTGCTGTATGCGGGCAGGCAAACCGCAAAGGTATTGGTCTCGGACACATCCAATATGTAGGCGGTCGCTCCGGCGGAAGCGGCCCAGTTGGCATAGAAGCTGGATGGCGTGGTATTGCTTTGAACCAATACCTCCGGCGCGTCGGGGCGGGCGAGGAAAGAGCTTTCAACGGTGTGGACCGTGCCGCTCAGGTTGACGGCCCAGGCCTGGAAATAGTTGGTGAGTCCGGCTACAATGCCGGTGACGTTCAGAGAAAACGCGCCTGTGCC
>RZZM01000591.1 GCA_009929845.1 Spartobacteria bacterium | reverse complement strand
TCGTCGGCGGGGGTGGTGACGCTGTTAGTGGTCATGGTTTCCACGATGATCCGATGGGTCCCGTAATCAAGCGGGGCAGGGGAATCGTGCTCGACCGGCGCGCCGGCGATTACCAGGTCCATCATCAGGCCCACGGTGCGGGTGGCCGAGTTAGTGCTGAACCCCTGCGCATTTTCGGCGCGGACACGGTAGTAATACCAGACCACCGAGCCCAGACCGGTGACGCTCGCGCTGTTTGCGTCACCCAGCGACAGGTTTTCATAGCCAGGCACAAAGGTGTCGAAGCTGTTGGTTTCTGACACATCCAGGTAATAGGTCAACGCTCCTTCAGCCGCATTCCAGTTGGCATAGAAACCGGTTACCTGGATGTTGGTCGGGCCGGTGATTTCCGGCGCGTCGGGACGGGCCAGGAATTCGCTGGTGGCGCTGTAAACCGTACCACTTACATTGACCGCATAGGCCTCGAAGAAGTTGGTGATGCCCGCGACAATGCCGGTGACGTTCAGGCTGTACGCGCCTGTGCCGAAGGCCCCTGCTTCCGAGGCGCTGTAGATGTTGGTTGAGCGGTCGGTCCACCAGTTGACGCCGCGCTCGGTAACGGGCGCGCCGTTGGTGCTGTCGATCGTGCCGCCCAGGCTCGCGGTTTGCGCGAGGATATTCGACACTGTCGGCGTCGAAATCACCGGCGTGGTCGGCGAGACGTTGAACACATTGGTCACGGTCGGCGCAACGATGTAGTTGATGTCACCGGCCTGGTTGGCGATGATCTGCACCTCGCCTACGTTGGTGAACGTCAGGTTGGTCCCGCCGGCGATGCCCGCCGGTCCGCTGAGCACGGCGAACGTCACCGGGTTGGTGGAGGCGCCGCCGGTCGCGCTGAGGCCCCAGGTGTCGGTGATGATCATGTCCGGGAGTTGTGCGAACACGATAGTTTGTGTGGCCTGGACAATGGTGAAGGTGCCGGTGGCGGCGCTCTGGTAGATCGGGTCATCCATGGCGCCAATGACGGTGTAGGCGCCGACGTTGACCGGCAGGTTGGTGAGGCCGTCGAAAGTGAGGTGGACGATCAGACCGGTCGGACTGGTCTGACTTGTCGGACTTAACGGACTGCTGGTGTACACCTGCGTCAGGTTGGAGAGCATGACTGAACCCACCGCCTTGATCACATTGAAGGTGTTGGTGACACTCGGGGCGGCGTTCCAGTAGTTGGAGCCTGGCTGGTGGGCCGCGATGATGACCGCGCCTGCATTGGTGTAGGTCAGACTAGTCGGACTGGTCGGACTGGTCAGACTGGCCGGGCCGGAGACCACCGTGAAGTTCACGCCCAGGGTGGAGAGCGCGGTGGCGCTGATCGGCGTCACGTTGGTGGTTTCCTGGTCGGCGATGGCCGGGAAGGTGATGACCTGGTCGGCTTTGTTGACCATAAAGGTATTGGTGAGCGGCGGGGCGGCATTCCAGTTCGCATCACCGGCCTGGGAGGCCACGATGCTGACCACGCCTGTGGCCGTGAAGGTCAGGTTAGTATCGTCCGTGATGCTGCCCGGTCCGTCAGTGGCCACGAAGCTCACGCCGAATCCGCTGTCGGCCGTGGCCGCCAGGCCGAAATGGCTGGTGTAGGTCTGGCTGGCGATGGCCGGGAAGGTAATCGTCTGGTCGGCTTTGGCGACAACGAGGGTTCCCGTCTGCCAGCCCTGGTACATGATGTCGCTGACCACACCGGTGACTGCATAGCTTCCTGCATTGGTTGGGGCCCAGGTGTTGCCTTCATACGTGAAGTTCACCGTCAGGCCACCCGGGGTGGTGGACGCGGTAACCGAACGGGCGGTTCCGTCATAGACCTGGGAGAGATTGTTGATCATTACGGGCGCCACCGCCTTGGTAACCGCGATGGTGTGCGTGACCGAAGCTGCTGTGTTCCAGTTGGTATCACCGGCCTGCGAAGCGGTGATGACGACCGTGCCGGCATTGGTGAAGGTCAGACTGGTCGGACTGGTCGGACTCGTCAGAAGGCCCGGACCGGAAACAACACTCACATCGACGGTCAGCCCGGAAGTGGCGGTCGGCGCGATGGCGACCACGTTGGTCGTTTCCTGTGCGCCCGGATGCG
>RZZM01000590.1 GCA_009929845.1 Spartobacteria bacterium | reverse complement strand
AATGAGATTTTAATTGATTCTTTAATGGGCTCTGCACGCGATAAAGACAAGCACATCCTGCTTCAGATACTGATACACGCTGTACGGCAACGTGGGGTTGCGCAGGATTCGTTGCCAAAAAGGATAATAATAAAACCAGCCCGCCATGTGTGCAAGCGCGTACCTCCACCCCGTCCATCCCGCGCCACGGTACCGCACCACACGCCGGATATCCAGTCCGGCCTCCATTAATATCTGCGCAACATTACGCTCGGCCGTGGGGTAACGATGCGTATAGTCAAGATTCCAGAATTCCATACCCAAGCTCAACGCATCCGGCACAACCAATGCAAGCACCCCGCCCGGGGCGAGCGCACCAACCAACGCCGAAACAAAGGCAAAGGCTTCGGTTCCATCAGTTGTGTGCTCCAGCACAAACGACGAATAGGCCAAGTCGAATGGCGCCTGCGTCACTGCGTCAGGCAAAGGCGGACATTCACCCTCCACCACCCTGCAGCCCTGTCCGCTCAGCGTCGTAACCATGCGGGCATTACGGTCTACGCCTGTATAGTCCCATCGCCGCACCGCACAAGCCCTTGCGAACATGCCGATGCCCACACCGACCTCAAGCGCGCGAACGGGCACAGCCTTGGGCAGAAAAGCACTTACCCACATTAGAATACGCTCTTGTCGTACAGCTTCCATGCGCTGTACCCAAGCCGGATGCCCCTGCATCACATCAGTATAGCGATCATATAGCGCCATGATTCTTGTCCTTGTCCTTGTGCACGAAAAGCAATCGTTTATTTATATTGCAGGCGAATGTGTTCTCCTTTTTGTGATCACGGTGGAACTATAGTTATGGGACAGGAGGGCGTCAACTTGAATTCTGCGGGCAAAACATCTACGCAGTGCCGAAGGGGCGGACGGGGACGAGTTCCGGGAAGGCAGCCTGGATGGCGGGCTCGTTTCGGGCCAGGTAGAGGAGTTTGATGTTGGGGCCGGCGTCCATGGTGAAATAGACAGCGTGTCCGTCTTTCCGAAGGGCCCAGACGCGCTGCATGGCCTGCACGGATTCGGGGAGCCAATAGAGGACCGGCGGCCAGGTGTCGAGCATGGTGGCGTGCATGGCGAGGGCGTTGGATTCGGCCGCCTGTCCCAGTTGCTCGAAATCCCTGCCTGCGATGGCGGCGCGCAGGCGCGCCATGTCATGGGCCACCCGTTCAGGCCACATGCGATACAATAGCGAGGTCTCGCAGGTCCGCTTCATGGCCGCACGCGAGCTTTCCGGTTTTTGTTTTTCGGAGATCATGAGGATGCCCAGGCAAAACTCCTCCCAATGCTCCGGCAGGGGAACGGCATGGCTGTCCATCCCGTCGTCGCGCGAACCGGCCTGCCATTCCACAAAGCCGCTCGCCACGGACCGGGCGGCGCTGCCGCTGCCCATACGGGCCAGGATGGAAAGTTCCCGAGGGGACAGTCGCCACTGAAAGAGGTCATCAAGCGCCATGACGAGCGCGGCAAACCCCGAGGCGGAGGAGGCCAGGCCGGCGGCCACGGGGATGGTGGACTCCGATTCGACCGCAAAGTGGCAATCCGGTATAGGCCGGAAAAGCTCCAGGAAGGCGAAGAGACGCTTGGCCGCCGGATCGCTGGACGCCAACGGACAACCATTCAGGACCAGTTGGTCCTTGTCGCCCCCGGCGCGCACGGTGGTGGTCGCGCCCAGTTGATTCAATGAAACGCTCAGACTTGAGGTCACCGGCAGATTCAGCTCGTCGTTGCGCTTGCCCCAATACTTGCACAGGGCGATATTCGCGGGCGCATAGGCCGTGCCGACGTCTTTGGGCGCGGAAGGTTTGTCGCCGAGTATCCTGTGCACAATATCCTGTTTTGTTATCATTAGCCTTCTTCCGTTTTGACCCCGTCAAGGGAGAGTTGAACCGGAATGAGTTCGCCCGGCACGGGGGCGTTCCCGTGTTCGCCCAACCCAATGACACAATCGCCGAGGCCCGATCCTGAGATTTTCGCGCCCAGGATACCGGGCGCGGCGCGCAGGGCATACGTTATTTCGGCGAGGCGCGGCGTATTCACGCCGATGGCGTCCATCAGTCCCTGGTTGGCATTC
>RZZM01000589.1 GCA_009929845.1 Spartobacteria bacterium | reverse complement strand
AGGAAGGTACGTCCACGGGGCATGGGGGGGAGCTTGAAGAAGGTGGCGAGGCTTTGGGCGATATCGTAGAAGCCGTTCCGGATGCCGAGGCTTTTGCCGGGTTTCCCGGGTTGATAAACGAGTAGGGGGACGTATTCCCGGGTGTGGTCCGAGCCGGCGTAGGTGGGGTCATTGCCGTGATCGGCGGTGATGATGAGCACGTCGTTTTCCGTGAGTTTGGGCAGGTAGGACGCCAGCCATTGGTCGGACTGGACGACGGCTTCGGCATAACCCTCGGCGTCGCGGCGGTGCCCGTAAAGCATGTCGAAGTCGATGTAGTTGGCGATGATGAGCCCATGTTCTTTTTCCGCGGTCCACCGGTCGACCATCTCCTGCGAGGCTTTGGTATTGCCGGTGTGGTTGCTCTCGGTAATGCCGCGGTTGGCGTAGATATCTTCGATTTTCCCGACGGCGTATACCGGGATGCCGGCGTCTTTTATGACCTCGAGGATGGTGCGCTCTTCGGGGGTATAGGCGTAGTCCTTGCGGTTTTCGGTGCGGGTGAAGGCGCCGGGTTGGCCGATGAAGGGTCGGGCGATGACGCGTCCAACTTTGTAGGTATCGCACAGTTTACGGGCGATTTCGCAGCCGTTGTAGAGTTCCGGAACCGGGATGATTTCCTCGTGCGCGGCAATCTGGAAAACGGAATCGGCGCTGGTGTAGATGATCCATTTGCCGGTTTTCATATGTTCTTCGCCCAGTTCGTCGAGGATAACCGTGCCGCTGGAGGCTTTGTGGCCGATCGTGCCGCGGCCCGTTTGCTTTTCAAAGGTCTCGACGAGGTCTTTCGGGAAGGAGGGGCTCTCGGGGGGGAAGACATGAAAGCCGGGGTTGATTTCGAGGCCGGCGATTTCCCAGTGGCCGGTGATGGTGTCTTTGCCGGCGGAAACCTCCTGCATGGCGCCGAACGAGGCGATGGGCGCTTCGCAGGGCTCGACCCCGGGGATGGGGATGCCGCCGGGGAGCATGGCGGGGATATTGCCGATGCCCATGGCCTGGAGGGTGGGGACGGACAGGCCGCCGACGGCCTCCGCCAGATGGGGAAGGGTCGCCGACCCGGCATCATTGTATGTGGCCGCGTCGGGGGCCTCGCCAATGCCCACAGAGTCCAGGATAATCAGAATCGCCTTCATATGCTGCTCCTTGCGCAGGTTACCGCATCGATGATGCCGACGATGGTCGAGCGCACCGGGGCATCGTCGGACTGGAAAATCTGTCGGGATCCATTGCCTTCGTCGAGGACCAGCACCGTTTCGCCGCTCCCGGCGCCGACCGTATCGACGGCTACCAGGTAATCATCTTTAGCGACGCCGTCGCCGCGCAATTTTTCCACAATCATCAGCTTTTTCCCGTCATAAAACGGGATATTGATGGTGGAGTCAATGCTGCCGATAATGCGACCGATAATCATGATGGAAACCTTTCATTCCGGAGGGGTTTCATGGCGCGTCCGGTTCCAGGGTGAGGTTGTCGATGATGCCGATGACCGCGTGATCTACGGGCACAAACCAGGGGTCCAGCGCCATGGCCGCTTCGCGTCCGCCTTCATAATAGACCCATTCATCGGGTCCGGCCATGCGCGTGGCGTCCGCGGCCACAATCAGCCCGCCTTTGGGGGCGCCCCGTTTATCCAATGGCTGCACCCAGAGCATGGGGACGCCTTCGAGGCCCTTGTAGACCTCGCATGGAATGACATGTCCGACAATCCTGCCCAGTTTCATGTGTCTGTCCTTCTCTTTCAGGCGAGTCGGTGCTCGCCGTCTTCCAATTCAAGATTCAACGCCTGATTGAACCGGGTTGACGTATTCATCTGCGCAATCATGGCCTCATGCGGGGATGTCAGTATCCGGTGCACAAAATGATAGTTCTTCGCCGTGAGAAATCCGGTGGCGATATCCATGGCGGCCTCGATATCATGGAGATCACCCTGAAAGATGCTCAAGCCGCGTCCGCCCATTTGCGTGTCGCCCAGCCGCACCTCGATCAGCGCCACCGGGGTGCCCTTCAGGGCCATTTCGGCGGCGCGCAGGTTGCTGGAAACGGTGTCGGTTTCCAGGATGGCCAGGGCGCC
>RZZM01000170.1 GCA_009929845.1 Spartobacteria bacterium | reverse complement strand
AAGCTAGTGGATCACCGCTTTGGGAAATGTGTATGGCTATACAAAATTCTTAATAAGAGGTTGACGGGACAACTCAGTTGCCCCCTCCAGGGTTACTTGCTGTGCGGTTAGTGTGGAGGGCGGTTACTCTGTAGAGCCCGGGGGCACCACAGGTTCTTTGAGTAAGACGGGGCACGGGGACCAGCCGGCTCGATGGGAATCTCGCCTCCAGGATATAGTATTACCATCGTAACTGGTGGATATGTCCTTGCCATGGCCAATCGTCCGGATTTGAAACGAATCCGGCACGTACTGGATTGTACCTGATATAATGCCATTTCTGTTCATAATGCTCTCGATTACGCATCTGTGTATCCCAGCAATCAGATTGCCATTTCCAGTCACGATGAGGATATTCCCTGGTGATCTGTTTTTTCAAATATGTTGCCCATCGTTTGACTGAACAGGTTTCTCTTGTTGCCGGAGAACAGAATAAATGAATATGATCCGGCATGATGACATATCGTCCGACTATCCATTGATCTGCATCATTGCTCCCTGAAATGAATGCATTATGGAAGTTGGTGTTGTTAATAAACATGCCACGAGGGTTAATGCATATAGTGACAAATATAATAATTGGTTCATTGTGGCGATCAACGGGGACAGGATGCGCCGGATGTGATCTTTCGGCATGTTGTTTGGGTTTTTGCGAAGAGAACATCGTTTTCCCTGTATTCATTGTCTTTGTTTTGATGAGCGCATTATATCCGTTGAGTGAACAAAGCGTCCAGATATCATTTTGTTAAAGCAAGCATAGTTGGAGGGCGGGCTTGTCCTGCGTAGTCCCCGCGAGCGGGACGAAGAAGGATACTCTGTAGAGCCCGGAGCACCGCGGGCTTTTCGGATAAGATTGGGTACGTGTACATGCCGGCTCGATGGGAATCTCGCCTCCAGGGGTTACCTGTTGCACGATATATCTGGAGGGCGGCTACTCCGTAGAGCCCGGTGCACCGCAGGCTTTTCGGATAAGACGGGGCACGTGTACAAGCCGGCTCGATGGGAATCTCGCCTCCAGGGGTTACCCGGTGCACCGCGGGTTCTTTGGGGGTAGACGGGGCACGGGTACATGCCGGCTCGATGGGAATGTTCCTTGATGACAGGATTAATTCATGCAAAAAACCTTGAATTCTGATCCGATGAACGTAACTTTTACGGAACCAATACCGTGGCCTGGAGCCCAACGAAGAGCCCTTCGGGTGTGTCGGGTTTACTTAGCCCGAGCCGGACAACGGGGTGGTGGACGTGATCGCGACAAATCCGGTCGGCACGACAGTGGAAAGGCGCAGACAAAGATGATGAACCTTGCCATTTTCTACACCCAGTTTACTACATCAAGACCGGGAACTCGCTGGAATTCGCGCAAGTTGGATGTAGCGAGTCGCAGTCCATGCGCAAGGCATGTGGCGGCCAGCCATGAATCATGGGCGCCAATCATGTTGCCTTGACGCGCCAGTTCGGCCCATAGCTGGGCATGGGAACGCGCCGTGCCCAAGTCGATCCCGAGAATAGGCAGGGCGGACAAAACTCCCTCGACGAATGCAAGACGCCTGGCCCTGATCCGCTGATTTGTTGCGCGATGGACACCATGAAGCAGCTCGCTGGCTGAGATGACCGACAGGAAAGCCCCTTCCTCCTCGTGATTCCGCACATAGACAGAGAGGTCTGTTCCGGATCGCTCGAAATGGATTAGAACGCTGCTATCAATCAGGATGCCCATGGGTCCCTCAGTTCGGTATCGTCCAGATGTTCTCGGGCCAGGTCCACGTCTTTTTCAAATAAAGTAGCATCGTCACTCGACAAATGCGGTACAGCGCTGAGTATCTCGGGCAGGTCGCCCAGTCGCCGCCCAATGGGAACTGGTCGGAGTTCGGCCACCGGTTTCTTCCCCTTGCTTAATACAAACGTCTCGTGTCGATAAGCGACACGGCTTATGAAATCTGAAAAATGTCTCGCGGCCTCCGTGACTGTCAAAACCTTAGTATTCATTATGTTCACCATTTATCTGCTATCTGCTAATCAGATAATACAACAATCAGATATTAAAGTCAACTGAGTTTTTCAAACCGTAAGAAGCATGCGCAAACTTTATTCATGCAAAAAACCTTGAATTCTGATCCGATGAACAGATACAACAGACGGCGCAATGCGCGAGAGCGGCAGCCGTTATATAGGATAGGATGAAAAACATGTCATTTTGGAATGATAAACGGGTTTTGGTAACAGGTGGACAGGGCTTCCTGGGGTCGCACCTTATGGAAGAACTGCGCTCAAGAGGGTGCGCCAACCTCTTTGCTCCAAGCGAAAAAGAGTTCGATCTGCGGGATACGGCGCAAATACAGGCCTGTTTGAAGGCGTTGACGCCGAATGTGGTCATTCACCTGGCGGCGGTTGTCGGGGGCATCGGGGCCAACCGGGCCCATCCGGGCCGGTTTTTTTACGACAATATGATCATGGGGGTACACCTGGTCGAGGAGTGCCGTCTGGCCGGGGTGGAAAAGGTCACGTTGCTGGGCACGGTTTGCGCCTATCCGAAATTTACGCCGGTCCCGTTTAAAGAGGACGATATCTGGTCGGGCTATCCTGAAGAAACCAACGCGCCATATGGCCTGGCGAAAAAGATGCTGTTGGTGCAGTCGCAGGCCTACCGGCAGGAATATGGGTTCAATTCCATCTTTCTGCTGCCGGTCAATTTGTACGGCCCGCGCGATAATTTTAATCCTGAAAGTTCCCATGTCATCCCCGCGCTGATCAAAAAGGCCATTGAAGCGCGTGACAGCGGCGCCGACGAGATGGTTTGCTGGGGCACCGGTTCGGCCACGCGCGAATTCCTCTATGTTAAGGATTGCGCGCGCGGCATTGCCCTGGCGACGGAAAAGTACAACGATGCGGACCCGGTCAACCTGGGCAGCGGCATGGAAATCAGCATTAAGGACCTGGTGCGCCTGATTGCGGATATCGTCGGATTCAAGGGCCGAATCGTATGGGACGACACCAAACCGGATGGTCAGCCGCGGCGCTGCCTGGATACCTCGCGCGCCCGGGAGCGATTCGGGTTCGAGGCCTCGGTGCCCTTTGAAGAGGGCCTGCGTGAAACCATCCAGTGGTATGTGTCTTAAATTTTTCATAAATTTTCTTAACTTATAGGTTGATATAGTTGGGAGGATACTTCATCATTGCGACGTTATTTATTTATAGATTCAGGATTATTGATGATGATCGATTATAGAGGTGCGATGTTCGTGTTAGTCGGTATGGCGCTAGCCGTGTCGTGTACCTGCGGACAGGAGCTGGAAATAGCTGAATTTAGCATTGCGGACGGGACGTTGGGCTGGTCCAATGCCGCGGCTACCGGCATGACATATCAAATACAATGGCGAAATAAACTGGATATGGATGCGGAAGCATGGCAGACGAATTATTCCACATTGGATCCCGGCCCCATTACATCAGTTTACATGGAAGTTGATATCCCTTTTTTTTATCGCGTTGTCAATGTTTCCAACCGGTGGCATTATCCGCCGGTGCAGAGCACCAATGACCTGATCTTGACCAACGCCACCAGTATTTCCATGAATACATTGCTTTCTGTATTCAACGCAGGCCCTGATGCCTGGTCGTTTAGATCAACGGGTGGCGGTAACCTGTCGCTGCTGTATACCAATGACAATGCCACCATGCGCAGGGACTATCTGGAATACCTGGTTACGGATAATGGACTCACCGTCACCGGGCGAATTGAACTGTTCCGCAATCAACCGCCCACCGCTAATCCAATTACTTTTGGCGTTACCGGAAGAACTCCCGTAAGTGTCAATGTGATTGATCTGAACACGGACCCGGACGGTGATGATTTCGGTTGCACTGGTTTGTCCGACTCCTCTAATAGTGCTGTGTCGTTAAATTTTCCGGCGACTGTTGGTCATTCCACCATGATTTATCTAGCAAATTCGGATTTTTATGGTGTAGATACCTTTATGTATACCATGTCGGATGAATACGGGGCCTCCAGCAGCGGCTGGGTTACTGTAACGGTGGACTATTCTAACCGTCCGCCTACGGCGAGCAATCTGTGGATCATGACTACAGAAAACACTCCGACAAATATCGATGTGCATGCCATGAATTCCGATCCCAACCCGGAAGATACGTATGGATGTACCTGGTATGCACAGCCCGCCGATGGAATCGTGAGCGGAGCCGTGCCCAACAGCGTGGGCGATGAAGTACTGGTCTATTCGCCGGCCTCCAATTTTTATGGGACCAATGCGTTCAGCTATGTTATGTCTGATGACGCTGGTGTATCGGCCACCGGGACCATTACGGTGGCTGTGGAGGGCGGGCTCCTTCCGGCTGTTGCGTCCAATGATCTGGCCTTTGCTTCTTCCTCCAGCACGGTCCTGATTTCCGTGCTCACCAATGATATCAACCCCTATGTCGGCTATGGCCGAACCTTGCAGGTGGTGTCGATATCAAGTACGGCATACCTTCATGGTGTTGTAGCTGTTACTAATAATGCACAACAGGTGGCATACACGGCAAATCCAGGGTTCCGGGGTATGGATTCCTTTACCTATGTCCTAGCCTATGGTGATGGGATTCCCTTGTCCACGGCCACGGTCGAGGTTGCTGTCGATGGGCTCTACGCCGTGATCGATGTTTCATCCGGAGCCACCTCCTCGGTATACACACTGAGTTACACGAATGTCCTTGAAGGCGGCCTAACCAACGATATCTATAAAACGGATAAGATTGTGTTCCGTGCCATGTCGGCTGGCGCATTCATGATGGGCTCTCCCACCACTGAGATCGGCCACGTATCCTCCGGGGACCTGGAGGAAACCCTACACCTGGAGGTGATAACCAGTTCCTTTTATGCGGCGGTCTATGAGATCACGCAGGGCCAGTGGTTGAATGTGGTAACTAACAATCCGTCCACACATTCCAATATGTACCACCCCGTTACTGATGTGAGTCTTGTGCCTGTTCGCGGCCTTCCGACCGGGGTCCCAGTCACCAATTCATTTATAGGCCTGCTCCGTGAACGCACGGGCATGACTGGCATCGATGTGCCAACAGAACCGGAGTGGGAGTATATTTGTCGCGCCGGAACAACCAATGCCTATAATAACAATCTTTCCTGCCTGATCAGTGGCGCGGGAATTGATACCAATCTTGAGCCGTTGGCGTGGTACAATGGTAACAATACCTGGACTGAGCATAAGGTTGGGGAGAAGTTGCCCAATCGTTGGGGGTTGTACGATATGCATGGGAATGTAGTGGAATGGACGCGCACAGCCAGCCAACCTTCGTCAAAATACATAAGAAGAGGAGGATATTACAAAGGATTCGCTGAATGGACGCGCAGCGCATGTCGCGTGGCGGCGTATTACTACACTACTTCGGATTATGCCGGATGCAGATTGTTGATTTATCCATGATTTTTTTAGTTGACGTATTAACCATGAACACGTACACATGGGGGTGCAATGGAAGAGGACTAGTGACGAATAGTGAAGAGACAAGAATGTTTGGGAGCGTTGTGTTCCCGCAAAATCAGGTAAGTGGCGTGTGCCGAGACAGGCGCGAGTCGCTAGATAAAGTAAGAAAACCAGGAGGTAACTAGAGAATGAGTACGATACCTAAACTACTATGTTTTGTGTTGGTGTGCTTAATGGCGTTTGGTGCAGTGGATGCACGGGCGCAGTGCCCGCCGACAGAAAATATAAATTACCCGCTGACCATCCAGATTCCTATCGGATCAGGAAATTCCTATCAGGTGACGGAAGAGATGTTGCGGACGGTCCATGATCCTTGTGTTGAGGCTTATGTGAAGCTGTGCGACTTTTATGTGTCGCCGACTAATATGGCGCCCCGTTATGGTGATCTGTCGTGGGCTGGCGCGGCGAATACATCGTTTGTGTATACCCTGAACCGCACATGGGAAGATGTGGCCGAGTTCACTTGCACTAACGGCTATACGCTGCCGGATGATCGAATCTGGTATATTGTTGCCGATGGCGATAATTGTAATAATGCGGCTTCCTATGTAGATGGCTACGTGCGTGTCGAGTTTATATGTGACACCAATGCGACGACACCGTTGGTTCGTGATACCGATTACTGTGACTATATCTGCTTAGATGACGAGGGATGTATTGCGTTGACCGATGTATTCGCGTTTAACTATGCGAATCAATGTGAGGCGCTGGCAGGTAATACTGCGACGCCGAATGTTGACCTGTGGATCGAAACAACGTGCGAATTTGCTCCGTGTGGTCAACGTTTTGAAGTGATTGACAACCAGGGACGTATTGATCAGGTAATGACCGCCTGCTATACGGCAGGAACTGATTGTATCACATTCAAGAAAGTCAATGACAGCATCACCGATGAGGATATGGTTAACAATTCGCCTTATAGCTTCACGTACACGGTGACCAATGCGCAGGGCGGTCGCGCTTCCGCGAATGTGGTGGTTGAAATGCCTTGCGTTTGCTGCGCGCGGTTGGTGAAGGATCTGAACATTACTGCTATAGAGTGGGATGAAGACCCTACTACGCTTGAATTTGATCAAGTCGTCTATCTGCCTTGTCCGGATGAAACCAACTTTACCCATGAGCTGTCTGTCGTCACGGACACTCAAGTGCTGAGCGATTTTCTCACTTCGATCACAGGTAAAGGAGGATATGACTGGACAGGTACGGAGCCCCCACCTGCAACGATGGGTAGAATTGAAAAACTTGAAGCTGAAGAACGATTCGATTACTATCCAGAGAACATTTCGTTGGAATGCTGCGATGCTATGGACTATTTCTATATCCGGGTTCAGTGTTTGAGCAACGCCCTACAGGTCGTAACCAATGGGTCTGTGGTCACAACAAATGTTGTTGCGGTTCCGGTTACTGAAGCCTATGCGATAGATTCAGGGAAACAGGAATATTACATCCATCAGGTTAAGGTTGACATTATCAATACATTCCGGCCTGGCACGCTTGCGCCCGTGAGCACTGGCAATCCGCTTGTGGACCATTACTGGTTCAACAGTTGGTCAGGACCGTCGAGCACTCCGTGTGATGACATATCCGGCGGTTGGTCGACCATTTGTCAGGATACGACAAACACAGTGCCTGTGCGCGATTTGATTTGTCGCTGGTTTACGACATCAAATTGCCTCAATGACATTTACCTCGATTCGATCTATTCTGATGCGAACGGCCAGAACAGTTCGGAGCTGGGTGGTACGGTTTATGTGATGCCAGGTGACCAGGCCGACATTGAATCCATGGTGAAATACATCCCGCCTGAGGGCCTCGAATTGACGGCGCCGGTAACAGATTCCTTCCACTATGTGGTTGGTGACTACGGGGATCCTACGCATCAGGAACATGCAGAACAAACAGCCTACATTGTATTGTCTCCCTGTACATCCGGTTGTGAGCCTGATCCGACCCCGCTTGTGATTGATGTTTGCATGGAAGGGCAGACCAACTGGATCACGGCTGCGCAGATGACCGCGCCCAATGTCCTGTTTGATGCTGACAATTCGACATGTGGATACAGTAATTTCTGCGTCGAGAGCATCTCGCCTACTGAATGTTCAGTGGGTGACTGCGAGCAAAGGCCTTGCTCCGGTGATATTTGCTTCGGAACATACCGCATCAACTACACAACGAATTGCGTTGCGATACCTTGTGATGAGTGCATTTCAGAATTGCTCTATATTGCGCTGGATCCGGCATTCGTCCAGGTTGGTGTGGATATGTTTGAGTATGTGGTTTCTGCGGTCAAAGATGGCGTGACCAACTACATTACTAATGAAATTGTGATTATAGTTCGTCCTGTGGCACCCGATGTTTTGGCTGCTGTGGATGTGACAGGTAATGATGTGTGGCAGGATGAAGTGGAAGCCATTGCGTATGACAGCATTGCTGACATTTATTCCCAGTGCACGGGTTACGGCACTTTGCCGATTCAAATGGCGTTTGAAACGACGTCTGCCGAAGGTGGCGAAGTACAGCTTCTGTGTACGACAAATGTCTATGAGCCCGAGGGACAGCAGTACGTCTACTATATGGGTGAGTGCATGAGTTCATGTGATACCTGTCATTGCCTTCCGCCAAGTGAAAGTGGATCCAATGACTATGAGTGCGCCCTGATCTACACGCCTCCCGCGGGCTTCATTGGCACGGATACGATTACTTATCGTATCTGGGATGGAACCCTGGAAGAGTGCGGTGGGGATCTCAATTATGCGGAAGGAACCGTTACGGTGACTGTGATGCCGCATAATCTGGCGCCGCGTGCCAATGATGACCAGTTCTCCATTATGGAGGATGAACTCCTGACCAGCTCGATGCTCGAAAGCGCATGTGTGGGCTGTGGACAGCAGGCTGCCGGAATTCTCAATAATGATTGGTGGCCGCCCATTGCTGAAAACAACTTCTGGACGGATGTGCAGAACTGGATCGAAGTGGAATTGGTTTCCAGCGTACAGAACGGCACCCTCAATTTCGTGGATGCCGGGTCCGCTCAGCTCTGGGCCTTCGGGTACCGTCCGGCTGCCGGATTTGTCGGTGTGGATTCGTTCACCTACCGTATCTACGACAAGCGTTCGTCGCTGTATTCACAACCCGCAACGGTAACCATTGTGGTCACTCCTGACCAGTATGTGCAGCACGACTATGATGGTGACGGCGCGGCTGATCCTGGCGTGGTTGGCCCGCAGGGAACATGGTATGTTGGCTGCAACCTCCTGATTCAGGACCTCATGGGCCTGCAATGGGGCTGGGGCGATACCATTCCTGCACCGGGCGACTACGACGGCGATATGATCGGCGACGTGGCGACGTACTACCCGGTTACCGGCGATTGGTATATCCTGTACAGCGACGACGGAAGCTTCGATGTGCTTAACTGGGGTTGGGTTGGCGCAGTTCCTGTGCCGGCTGACTACACGGGCGACGGAGTAACCGAGTTGGCGGTCTATGCGCCCGCAACGGGTGAATGGTACGTTGACGCGGATGGCTATGGCCCAATGCAGTGGGGCTGGTCCGGTGCGGTTCCGGTGCCTGGCGACTATGACGGTGATGGCGCAGCGGAAATGGCGGTGTACGATGTTGCTAATGGCGACTGGTACATCAACTATCCGATGAATAGCGCGTTGCCCTTCATGGTCAACTGGGGCTGGGCGGCTGCTGAGCCGGTGCCTGCCGACTATGACGGCGATGGCGATGTCGAACTTGCTGTGTTCGATCCGTCCACGCTTGAGTGGTACATCCATCCGGATCCGACGCCTCAGGCTATCATGCTGCCCTTGGGCGCCATCCTGAGCAACCCGGTTGCCGTACCTGCCGACTATGACGGCGACGGCGAAGCCGATCTGGCCATCTATGACGCAGTCATCGGTGGCGCCGGAACGGGTATCTGGTACTTCGAAGATGGTACGACGGTTCAGTGGGGCTACGAAGGCGCATGGCCGGTTAGCTCTGCCCCTGGCCTCTACGGAGCCCAGTGGTAATCAGTCGATACTGATTAAACCTTAAAAAAGAGGCGGTTCGGTTTCCCGGACCGCCTCTTTTCTTTTTTCTGGCCCACAGATTACACAGATTTTCACAGATTTTTTTGGGCAGGATGGGGTAATGACACCAAGTAGTCGGAGGTCAGAGGGTCGGAGGCCTTTAGTCTGCCGCGCACATCCGCAAGGGATGGGCGATGGAGAGCGCGTGATATCATCCAGTCGCTGAGGACCCGCCTTCATATATTCAGAACTCCTTACCTGGACCGGTGGCCCCGAGAAGGCTACACCAACCGTATGGCGCCCCGGAGGGCCGCACGAATGCGCACGCTTTTACAAGCATGCCTTGACCATGTTCGCGCGACCCTCCGGGGCACCATATGTTTTTACATTCCCCCTATCCCGTAGGGATAACCGATAATAGGCAGGTTTTTCAAGGCCTGTATCTCTGGATGATCCAACCCGTTTCAGATTCAACAGAAGGATACTTGGTTAACCCGGACATTGAGGACCAAAAGAGTGCGATTATGATCAGCGAACCCCGGGA
>RZZM01000169.1 GCA_009929845.1 Spartobacteria bacterium | reverse complement strand
GGCCTGACCCGTGGCACAGACGATCCCTCCACCCAGATGAATATCTCGGTGTCCGGATGGATTGCCAACAACGTGGCAGACTTCTCGCTCAACGACAGCCAGGCGGAGACGACCAACGCCGGCAGCATCAGCACCTGGAAGTGGAACACACTTGATATAGGCACCATCAGTGCGCTCTATGACGCCGGCAGCAACGCGGTGTACGCGGACCTCCATGATGCGGACCATGACCGCCCGGATGATTCCCTCTCCAGCACGGATGAACTGTTCGGCTATCTGCGGGTGATCGACGACGACACCAACGGCCCGACCGCCCAGCAGTTGGAGATCAACTGGAGCCCGGCTAACCTGACCAATTACGTTACCGATGGGCAGTTGCGCGTCGGCAGCTACGGGGTCAAGATCACGTACGAGGATCCGAGCGGGATTCTGACCAACTACATGCTGGGGTGGGTGCCGGACTATGACCTGGCTTCACCGGATGGGGCCGTGGGCCGAAGCAGCGACACTTTCGAGAACTACAACAGCCTGACCAACGGCACCGTCCTTGAGGCCTGGAAAACCTGGGGCGGTTCGGTGGATTACACCAATGTCGCCACTGGCGTCTGGTCTGTCACCTGGTCGGCCCAGGATATGGATGATGACCGGTTTGACGACCGGTCCTACACGTCCAAGAGTTCCGATTTCAACGCCTGGACCAATGTGTTTACGGTGATTGATGATGACACCACCCCGCCGATTGCCCCGTCCAACCTAGTGGCGACCGTCACCGGCTGGACCAACGTGAACAGCTTCCTGTTCACTTGGGACCCCGCCGTCGATGATTCAGGTGTCGCGGTGGATGGCTACCGCGTCTATACCAATGATTCTCCGCTGATCGACGATGGGACGCCCATGGCAGGCTCTTCCATCACCAATACTATCACCAACGATGTGTTTAACGGCGGGTTCGAGATAGGCAATGGCGAAAGCCAGGAACTGGTCTATGACGACACCTACGGCTGGTGGAACCGCGGCAGTGACGGATCACGCGGCCGGTTCAGCAACGCGCAGGCGCAGACCGGCACCAACTCGATGTTGACGATCTGCGATGCGGGCACCCGGCCGAATGGAACGCCCCGCTATTCCCTGATCCAGAACTATGTGCCCATCGGCAATACTAACGACTATCCCGGTCAGGTAACCTTCTCCGGCTCCTTCATGGGGGACCTGAGCAGCGGGGCCTTTGGCGATTACTGTTGCGCCTTCCTCAAAATGGAGTTCTGTGATGCCAACAGCAATGTCATCGCGGTGCCGGTGGCCAACGAGTATGACGACGGCTTCAACGGGCGGCCCGGATACGGCATTGATACCGGCGGGACGTGGTCGAATTTCACCGTCTTGGCGACCAATATGCCGGCCAATACCGAATATATCCTGGCCTCCGTGGGCATTGGTAACAATGTCACCAAACTCGCCTGTTCGGGATACTGGGACAATGTCTCCATTGAGGTGGATATCATCACCCCGTCCGGCACCTTCGGGGCCTCCTATACCAATGCCGCGGAAGGGTCCAATACCGTATGGCTCTATGTGGTGGACGACGACAATGACCGGCCCGGCGACCAGTTGATGAGTGGAGTGACCAACTTTACCATTATGTATGACGCCACACCGCCTGATCAGGTCGTTAATATCGAAGAGTACGACGGGCCGGATGAGACCTCTGAGGTCGAACTGCGCTGGGACGCCTGCGCGGATGCGGGCGGCGTGAATCTTTCCCCGTGGCGTAGCTACCGCGTCTATTATACGGAGGAAGCGCGTGATCCGACCACCAATGATCCGTACTTCGCGTCGCACAACAGCGACAACGCGACCCTGGGCAGCATGACCACGGACAGTGTGATCCTGTCGAACTTTATCTTCGGACTGGAATATGCCTTCGCCATCGCCGGTGAAGACTCTGCCGGTAATATCAGTATGCTCTCGTCGTCCGTGGTGCACTATTTCTCCGGCTTCTTTATGACGCAGGGGGTCCAGCATGCCCTGGGAGGCAAAGTCGGATGGACCGCACATGATAACGAAGGGGTAGTGGACCGCCCCTATGACGTGCTCTATTGCGACGCGAATAATTTCTCGGAGATGACCACAAGCCAGTGGACGAGATTCAGCACCGTGACCAACAGTTACCTGATCGATGATACGGTCGGCGCCCTGCCTTCCGGGTCCATGCGCTTCTATCGCGCGGCGCAGGTGAACCGCTGGCAAACCAACAGAAATCCACGCATTGCGAGCGCCGAGATATACGGCATGAAAAAGTTAACCCTCTATCCGGGGCAGAACTGGGTTCAAATCCCGTTTTTCCCCGATACCGCCACGGTCTCCTTTGTCTTCGGCATGGATCTCCCGGGAGGCATTAGTGGAACGGACCCCAACTCAACCCATGTTTCCTGGTATGAACGCACCGCGGACAAGTATGCCACCAATGAAGTCTTTATGAGTAGCGATGGTCATTGGTACTACAACAGAGGTGGAACCGGTGTGGCCGACAATAAGCTTATGCCCTTGCACGAGGGGATACTGGTCGTGATCCCGACCAACAGCACGGCCCAGGAGCTGCTGCTGGTCGGCAAGGTGCCGACCAATTCGCTGCAACGTGAGCAGTCCATCAAGGCTGATGCCTACAACTTTATAGGCTACAATATGCCCCGTTATACGCACCCGGCGCAACTGCAGCTTGATGCGGCTGGTTTCCGCGCCAGCGCTATGCCGTTCCCCTGGCCGGGCATGACCGACACAATCATCATTTGGAACAACGCGTCCCAAAGCTGGCGTGAAATATGGAAGGACAACAGCGGGAAATGGCGCTATACCTTCCCGTCGCCCTCCTTCCCGCTGGTGCCCACCAACGCGATATCTCCCGACAGCGCGCTGCTGATCAACACCATCGGCTCCACGGTCGATATCGAATGGGAAAATCTGCCGCTTTATCCGGACCCCACCAGGGAAATGAACCCGTAGCTAGTACCTGGTTAGGTTGTAGGTGGTAGGTTTGTGGGATGGGCGCTGAAGAGAGTGCGATCAGGATCGGCGACGACCACATGGGGCATCACGCATAATCCCCTCGTGGGAAGAGGCTCGTTGTTCAGCCTGCTGCGCACGGTGAGCCGCGCACGCTCCGGGACAAAAATGGGAACTTCTCAATAACCCCTTTTTTGCCACGGATGAGCGCGGATAAACGCGGATGAAAAACGGGGGCTGAACAGCCGGAACTAGCCATTTTTAGGTGAAAAATGCCGATTTTAACGTTCTCTGTCCCCATAATCTCCCCGTAATCGTGCCCCAGCTCTGCATCCCTGCGTCTTTGCGTTAAAAAAAATATGAACGCAGAGGCGCTGAGACGCAGAGAAGGAGAGAAAAAGTGGGATCGAAATGTCGTTTTAATACTGTACAAACGCCCTATTTTTCCATTTTATCCGCGCCTTTGCCGCCGTTGCGTTTGGCATTTGCATACGCTGAACTCGTGCGCCCCATCCGGGGCGCATTTTTCTTTGAAAAATCTGTGAAAATCTGTGTAATCTCTGGGCATGTGCCTCTGCGGGCGCGGCAGGCCAAAGCCTGAATAACGAGCCTCAAAGTGCGATTAGGATCAGCGAAAGACGAAACCTAGCCAAAGAAATTTCTGTATTTGCCAAGACCGGCCGTTATGTATTAGTCTTCAATGATCGAACTGAACATATGGCGCCAGCAGTTGTTGCGTACGGAAGCGCGCAGGTGGAGCCTGCTGGACTGGTTGGAGACGCGATAGCATGGACATGGCATGGCAGGATGACCCGGGCATTTCCGGGTTTGTGAATTATCTTTCGGCGGAACGGAATGCCTCGGAACATACCGTGAAAAACTACCTGATGGATATCAACCAGTTTGTGCTGCACACATGGGGGGAGGACGCGAAACCGCCGTTTCCCTGGTACGAATCCGACCGGTTCACCGGACGGAAATTCCTTGTGTACCTGCGAAAGGAAGGGCGCTCAGCCTCAACCACCGGGCGAAAGCTTTCCAGTTTACGTTCCTTTTACAAATTCCTGGTGCGTGAGGAAATCATTACAAACAATCCCTTCAGTGGATTGGCCCTGCCGCGTAAGGACCATTATTTGCCGAATGTGCTTTCCATTACGCAAATCAACCGTTTGCTGGAGGCGCCCGCGCAGTTTGCCGCCGCGAATCCGCCCGAGCCGGAAAAGAGAGCCTGGCACGCCTATGCGACCGCGCGCGACACCACCATACTGGAAATGCTCTACAGCACCGGCATGCGCCTGAGCGAACTGGCCAACCTGCCCGAAAAAGAGGTGGATATCCTCTCGGGGGTGGTCAAGGTGCGGGGCAAAGGAAAAAAAGAACGTCTTTGTCCGTTGGGCGGGCCGGCGTCACGGGCTTTTCGGGCACTGCTCGATAAGCGGGACCTGTTCTGGATGGCATTGGGCCGGGCCGGCAAACCGCCTTCCGCTTTCCTTAATAAGAACGGAGGACGCCTGACACCCCGCTCCATCGAACGGATGTTCAAAAAGTATGCGCCGCTGGCCGGGTTGAATCCTAATATCACCCCGCATGTCATGCGGCACAGTTTTGCCACACATATGCTGGACAATGGAGCGGATTTGCGTAGTGTCCAAGAGCTTTTAGGCCATGCGAGCCTGTCAACAACACAAATATATACGCATATAACGGTAGAACGTCTGAAAGAAGTGTACGAACAGGCGCACCCGAGAGCTTAAATAATGATTTGGTTTTTTTATAACATCCTGTTTGTGGTTGGATTTGTCATTCTGCTGCCCCGTTTTTTGTATCGCATGCTTCGAAGGGGAGGTTATGCCCGGCATTTCTTTCAGCGCTTCGGGTGCTACAGCCCGGAAATCCGCCAAAAACTCGCATCCGGCGAGTGGGTGTGGATTCAGGCGGTCAGTGTCGGCGAGTTTTTTGTGGCCTTTCAGTTCATGGAAGAAATTCGCGCGCGCAACCCGTCCGTTCGCTTTGTCCTCTCGACCAATACCTCCACCGGGTATGCGTTGGCCGGAAAACGCATGCATTCTGATGATGTGTTGGTATATTTCCCTGTCGATTTCCCATGGATTACGCGACGGGTGTTCAATAGTATTCGTCCAACCTGCCTTATCCTTATAGAGTGTGAGCTTTGGCCCAACCTGATTCGGATCGCGCACGCCAAACAGGTCCCGACGGTGTTGGTTAACGGGCGCATATCGGCCCATTCCTATAAAGGATACCGGAAACTGCGTGTTTTTACCTCGCGCATATTACCGATGGTGGACTTGCTTTGTGTACAAAGCCGTGCCGATGCCGAACGGTTGATTGCCCTGGGCGCCGGGGCGGATCGGGTGCATGTACTCGGCAGCGCCAAATATGAGGTGGTGCGGTCGGATCCTGCCGGTGAGGAAAATGCCCGCTCCGTTCTGACAACCGCCGGTATGGATGCGCAGTCCCAGATTTTACTGGGCGGCTCAACATGGGCGGGTGAAGAGGCCGTACTCATGGACATATATAAGGAACTGAAGGTCGAACTGCCCCGGCTGGCGTTGATTCTGGTTCCCCGTCATGTCGAGCGGGCGCCTGAGGTGCTCAAAGAGATTCAGGAGCGGAAGCTTTCCGTGGTGCGACGAAGCGAAGTTTCGCAAGGGCGGTCGGCGTCCAGCGCGCCGGATATCCTGCTTGTTGATACCACCGGCGAGCTGATGCATTTCTATCCGTGCGCGGATGTAATCTTTATCGGAAAGAGCCTCACGCAACATGGGGGCCAGAATATTATTGAGCCGGCCTTTTTCAGTAAGGCTGTCGTGGTGGGACCGAACATGGAGAACTTCCCCGTAGTCATGGAAGACTTTATCGAGGCCCGCGCGGTTTGGCGGGTAGACGGCGTTGAAGCGCTGAAAGACGCATTAAAAAAATTGCTGGCATCGGAGGAATGGCGCGGGGCGCAGGGCGCCCGTGCCGGGCGCCTTGTTCGCAAAAAAGCAGGCGCGGTGCGCGATACGGTCGATTTGTGCGCCCTGTTTCTGCCAAAAAAATAAGTTAAAGAACATTGCAGTCTTTTTTGCTTCATGTATTGACGTAATGCGTGTCACTGCCTATAATCGCGAAAATTGTGAGTATGGCGTGAACCAGTGATGTAAATAAAAAATGACTCTAAAGGGGGTCAAAAATGAAATGGTGTCTGAAGAAAACTGGGATGATGACAGGGATAGCGCTGATGTGCTGCATGGCGACACATGCGGTATACGCGCAGGCAAGGGAGGAGGTCACTCCCCTGAAGATTCGAAAGATAACAGGCGAGAGCGCCAAAACGCCTGAGTACAGGGTGATTGGCGGCGTAGCGCAGGGGAAGACGCGCAACTGGTATCGTGTCACGGCGTATTACGATACCCTGCCGGAATGGATGGATGAACTTAAGGTCCGGTATTACATCCTGCTCAAGGACAAAAAGAACTCGTCCAAGATGGTCCTTTTTAACGGTGTTATTGATTACGTCAATGTGGCGCAGGGACGTCAGCATAAAACGGAAGCATATTTGCATCCCAGCACCATGGATCGGTACGGCGATGTGGAAGCCGTCGCGGTTGAATTTATTTATCAGGGCAAACCGGTGGCCCGGGAGAGCCGGCCGGAAACCAATCAGCGCTGGTGGGAGAATTATACCCCCGTCAGCGGGTACGTGCTTAACCGCATGCAGTCACCGTTTGCCATGATCAATTTTGATGATTACGAAGCGATTAAAGCGCCTGTTGCCGGGCGATGAGGATTGAGTATTAACCGTTGGTGGTAATTTTTATATGCTGACAACTGACCGAATTATAGCGCTGGATATAGGCGCCAGTGGCGTCAAGATGGCTGAATTCATCGCCTTGAAGTCCGGGGGCATTGAGCTGGTCAATTTTGCCATCGGCTCTCTCGGGCTGGATATGCAGACCGAGACCGACCGCGAAGCCTATATCGTAACAACTATTCGTGAACTCATGCGGGAACACGCCATCAAACCGGGGCCGGCCTTGATTTCTGTTTCCGGACAATCCGTCTTTTCGCGTTTTGTCAAGCTGCCCCCGGTCGCCCCGGATAAGATTTATCAGATTATCCTGTATGAAGCGCAGCAGAATGTGCCGTTTCCGATTGACGAGGTGGTGTGGGATTATCAGTTGATCGGTGGGCAGGAAGGCCAGATTGATGTGATGCTGGCCGCCATCAAGGCGGAGATCATTGAAAACATCACCGATTGCGTGCAGTCGGCCAATCTGACCCCTGACCTCGTCGATGTGGCGCCCATGGCGCTCTTTAATGCGGTGCGTTATAACTATGGAGATTTGCCCGGATGTACGCTGGTGGTGGACATCGGCGCGCGCTCAACCGACCTGATATTCATTGAGGAAGGCCGCATCTTCAGTCGCAGTATTCCTGTGGCCGGTAATGCCATTACCCAGCAGATCATGCGTGAGTTTGAAATGAGTTTTTCGGATGCGGAGGACCTGAAAAAGGCCCATGCGTTTGTTTCTTTTGGCGGCGCGTACGAAGGCCCTCCCAGCGAAGTGGCGGACAAGGTCTCCAAAAGCGTGCGCACCATCATGACGCGGATGCACGCGGAAATTAACCGCTCGGTGAATTTCTATCGCAGTCAACAGGCCGGTTCCATGCCGGAGTTAATCCTGTTGACGGGCGGCAGTTCGGTCATCCCCTATACGGATACCTTCCTTAAGGATAAGCTCAAAGTTGAAGTGGATTATCTGAATCCGTTCCGTAACGTGGCCGTCAGTGAAGACATTTCCGGCGAAGCCATCGGCGCCCGGGCGCACCTGTTGGGGGAAACCGTGGGACTGGCCCTCCGTCGCGTGCTTTCCTGTCCCATAGAAATCAACCTGATGCCGAAGAAAGTGCTGGCGGAAAAGGATTTCAAAAAGAAACAGCCGTTGTTCTATATCGCCGCGGCGGGATTGATCTTAACGCTGCTGGTCTGGTGCGGCTATTTCTACAAGATGAAGCAGTTGGCCAATAAACGGGAGGAAAAGGTCTCTGGCCAGGTGCAACGCCTTGAAAAGATTGGACGCGATATGCAGGGGATTATCGATCAGGGCCAGGCCATCGAAGGCAAGATGAATACCCTGATGACCTTGGTGGACAGCCGCAGCACCTGGTTGGAAATGCTTGATCAGGTGCATATCGCCCTGCCCGGCGGGATGTGGCTGACTTCCATTAAGCCGGTGGTCGAAACAGTCAAGGAGACCGTGCAGGGCCGGGAAGAAAAACAGTCCCTCATATCGGCGGTTGAAGTGGCCGGCATGGGGTATATCGATGAGGTCAAGTCCGCGCAGCCCATCCTTGATTTTCGGGATGCTTTGCGGGAGGTCAGCTTCTTCAATGCCCAGGAAACAGAGATTCAATTAACCCCGGCGCCGGCGCCGGGAGATGTGGCCCGTGAGTTTAAGATTTTGATCGTTCTGGAGAGCCCGCTGTCATTATGAACCTTAAAAAAAATATTGGATTGGTAATCGGTGGGGCCATCACGTTGGTCCTTGTAGTGCTGGTTTTGTTACTCCTGTTCCGGTTTTCCAGCGAATACAGGAAGGTCTCGCAGACCCTTAAGGCGCGTCTGGCAACCCTGGAGAACCTCAAAAAACGCGATCCATTCCCTTCCAAGGAGAATGTGATGCTGGCCGCGGATAATCGGGGCCAGCTTGAGTCAAAATTTTCCGAATTGCAGTCGATTCTGGCCCGTGGCCAGATACAGCCCGAGGTCATCCAGGCGGCCTCCTTTCCCCCGCGTTTGGAGGGTATCGTTAAAGATTTGCGGAAGCAGGCTGTGATCGCCAAGGTGGAACTGCCCGAGGGCTTTGCCTTTGGATTTGACCGGTACTTGCGCGGCGAATTGCCTAACCAATCGGATGTCGAACGGCTGCTTATCCAGGTCAAAATGGTGCAGAACGTCGCGCGAATGCTTTTCGATGCGCGTATTTCAGCCTTGGAAAAGGTCAACCGCGAGCTGTTTGATGAAAAGGAGGAGGCGCCCGCCGAGGCCGCTGAAAGCAGGGTTTCCCGTCGCCGTCGCATGACGCCGACCTCTACCGCCAAGTCAACGGACCAGATGTCACGCGTTCAGAAAGACGAAGCACTGTATACGTCCGAGCCGTTTTCCATACTCTTTACCGCCAAGGAAGCCGCCCTGTGGGAGATACTGAACCTGATGGACAGCTCATCCATGTTCACGGTCGTGGTGAATATTGATGCCACCAGCGAGATTCCCGAGGTCACAAAGGAAGAGGGGATCAAGGGGATCCAGGATCAATTGAGCAATAAAAACAAGCCGGCTGAGCGCGGTATGCGCCGCCGTCCCCTGGACCATGAGGAGCGTGTTGTCTCCGGGCGCGAGGAGTTGACCGTGAAACTGGATTTTGATGTGTACCGATTCAAAACCGACGCTGAGAAGGAGGCGTCAAAATGAGTATGGCGCAGGGAAAATTCAACTGGCTGAAGGTTAATTACGACAAGGTGATCGTTATTGTGATGATGGCGGCGCTGATCGCGTCAGCCCTTTACCTGGTCCTTCGGATTGGCCAGGTCCGGGGACACCTGACCACCAGCGATGATGATCTCGGCCAGTTTGAACTGCGGGAAGTTGTGCGTGTTGATGAGTCGTTGTGGACAGAAAAAATTGAGGGGATCGAAAAACCTTTTCAAAGTGGCGTGTACTCGAATCACCTCATGGTCAGTGAATTGCGCGTATTCTGTACCAATGCCCTGTGCGCCAAGCCCATCCCTTATCATGCGTCGGTGTGCCCCTTCTGCCAGACGGAACAGCCTACACTGGACCCCACCAAGCGGGATGATGATATGGACGGCATGCCCAACAGTTTCGAGCTGGCGCATGGCTTGAATCCCAATGATCCCGATGATGCGCTCGCCGATTTGGATGGCGATGGCTTTACCAATATCGAGGAGTATAACTGGGGCTCCAAGGTCAATGATCCCAATGATTACCCCTCCGTGGTGGCTAAACTGCGCGTGTTCAGGGTGATTTCCCGCCCGTTTATGATGCGCTTCAAGGGGGTCAGCACCTCCTCCGACGGCAGTA
>RZZM01000588.1 GCA_009929845.1 Spartobacteria bacterium | reverse complement strand
CGGCTCTGTTCAGACAGGGCAACGGCATCTCCTTGTTTTGGCCCTGATCACGTCGGCGTGGATGGGTATTCCACTTGACACATCAGGGTGGCGGTGTATATTAGGTACATTAGTTGCGTACTGGTTGCTTTAGGAGTAGTTCAGTGTATTTGCGTATATTCTATATTCTGTCGGCTGTTATGACGCTTCATTGCGCTTATGGGCAGCAACCGGTTATCATGCTCCACGGGAATGGGGAATTGTCGTGGACCAATGCCTGTACCAACGGGACCTATACACTGCAGTGGAGTCCGGATTTGTCGGGCGCATGGCGGGACTGGACCTCCTGCAGCCAGGTCGCGCCGACCGGGACGTCGATGACGATTGATGTGCCGATGTATTTTCGTTTGATGATCGATACGAACAACAACCGGTTTATTCCGTCTGAAGATGATATCCTTATGATCATAGGCCAGGATACCAATTCCATTGATCAGTATGTGGCGGCCACGGGCATCAACCCGGGAGGCGTAATGCTGTATACTTCGGTACAGAATGCGGAAGGTTTGACAAGTCCGTATGCCGACGGCGGGGGAACGCACTATGGGCAGTACCTGGTGGATACGTACACTCAGAGCGTAATACAGATCGGCCTGTACATGGTGGGCGCATTGGATAACGTGCTGGCGGGGACGTATGACAGCAATATTGAGACACTGGGCAACTGGATGAGCGCGACGGATCGCCCGGTCTATTTGCGGATAGGGTATGAATTTGACGCGGATTGGACCAATTACGAGACCGGTAAGTACGTGCAGGTGTATCGTTATCTTGTCGACCGTTTTCGTTCAAACGGTGTCGATAACGTGGCCTATGTCTGGCATTCACAGGGATACGCCGTGCGGCATGACCCGATGGCATGGTATCCGGGCGATGGATATGTGGATTGGGTCGCTGTATCGGTGTTCGGCAATCCATACGGGACATGTAAACCGTATGTCGACCGAATTGTCGAGATCGCCCGGACGCTTAACAAGCCGTTGATGATCGGCGAGGCTTCCCCACATGGCATTACCGCAACGAATGGCGTTGATTCCTGGACCGCCTGGTACGCCCCGACACTTCAGTTTATCCGGGAAAATGACGTGAAGATATTCTGCTATATTAATTGCGACTGGAATGCCCCTGAGATGTGGCAGTTTACATCGTTTAACTGGGGCGATGCTCGTGTGCAGTCCGATCCGGAGGTCTTCGCCCTGTGGCGGTACACCGCCACCAACAGTCCGTTTCTTCACGGAAGCACAAATCTGTTTGAATGTCTGCGGTGATGACGTAAGGCCTGAAACGGGTTTACGTAAGGGGGCGTTGGAATGCCTGGTTTTTTCATTAACTAAAAATTAGTGCTTGCATGGACGGGTCTTCTCCGCTAGGGTGTTGGTTCAATAGAGCGTGAATGATTACCGGAGTTGTAAAATGAACAGATATGGATGGATGTGGCTTTGTTTGTTGACGGGTGGGATCTTGTTTCTGGCGGGGTGTCAGCTTATGCCGCAGAAGGAAAAAGCGCCTGCGTTGCGGGGCAATTTGATTCAGCCGGCGCTTTGGGGCATCAATAATGATAGCGGTGGATCGGCTTTGGCGCTTTCCGAGGATGCGCAGTTCGATATGCCGGTGCTTAAGGCGGATTATGCGCTGAAGGGGGCGCGAGGATTTTCCGAGATGGTTTATGTTTTCAAGGAGCCGTGGGATATCGCGCGGCGTCCGCTGGTGATGCGGTTGCGCGCGTATGCGGACTGTGAGATGGAGGTCAAGGTCATTGACCGTTCGGGCACGGTGCATGGGCGCAGGTTAAATCTCAAGGATACCGGCGGGCGTTGGGTGACTTACGTGTTGTATGACCCGCAGATCGAGTTCTGGTGGGGGCCGCACGACAATTTCGAGGACATTAGCGAATTGCGTTTGGCCTTTGTGGGGACGGGTGAGGGTACTGTGATGTTTTCGCACCTGGGGATCGCGGTTGACGCCGTGGAGACTTCGCTGGCCCCGGTGGGCGCGTTGATCGATCCGGACGCGGAAATGTCGGGGATCGGGTTCCGGCAGCGCCGTGACGCCGAGTTGCGTCCGTTGGACCCG
>RZZM01000587.1 GCA_009929845.1 Spartobacteria bacterium | reverse complement strand
GCGGACAGCAGCGTGGAGGACAGCGCCCTGCAATTCAGCACGCTCTATCGTCCGAGCGGCACCGTGGGCGGCGATTTCTTTGATATCCGTCAGGTCTCGAAGACGCAGGCCGGGATATTTATTTCCGATGTGGTCGGGCACGGCATGCGCGCCGCGCTGGTAGTCGCCACCATTCGCGGCCTGATTGAGCAGTTGGCCGATGTCGCTCATGATCCCGGCGCCTTTTTCACGCAATTGAACGAGGCCTATACCACCATCTTCCAGAAAACGCCCGAACTGATGTTTGCGACCGCCTTCTATTTGGTCATCGACACCGAAACCGGCATGCTCCAATACACCGACGCCGGCCATCCGCCGCCCTTCCTGCTCCAACGCAGCAGCGGTGAAGTGACCCGGCTTACCCTCAGCGAAGGCGCCAAGGGACCGGCCCTGGGGCTCTGCGAGGAATTCGGCGTGGTCTACAAGAACGATGAACTGCAACTGAAGACCGGGGACATGTTGCTGTTGTACACCGACGGCATTTCCGAAGCGGCCGGGAAGGGCGGGGAGTACGACGAAACGGGACGCTTTGAAGAGGCCGTGCGCGAGCGCCTGGCGGAACAGCCCGACACCCTGCTGCCCGGCCTGGTGATGGACGCCCAGCTCTATTCGGGCAAGGAAGAATTCATGGACGATGTCTGCCTGCTGGGTGTCCAGTTGGCGCGCATCCTTGGCGGTTGATCAGGGAGAGCGCAGGCGCGCCTCGCGCAGCCCGTCGCGGAATCGCGACGCCCAGTAATCGCAGGCCTCCTGCACCGCGTGCCACGCGTCAAATTTATCCACCTTGCCAGTGACCTTGCGCCCGATCTGCAAATCGACCACCGCGAAAAGCCGGTCCCCGGTCACGGAATCAAAGGCCTCAGATTCAATGCCGGCCGACCCCACCGCAAGGTGGGCGCCCAGGGTCACCCGCTTCAGGGTGCTGAGCGCGACGCTGAACGGGACCACCGAGGAAAGCAGATCGCGCATCACGGGAGAACTCTTCGCTTCTGTGATGGCGACGCGCATGTGGATGACGCCGGGCCCCGGATTCGTTACCAGGGTATAGTCATTGGTCAACTGGCTTCGTAACGTGGCATCCAGATAGTTTATCAGTGTCTGCGCTTCATCGGGGGGCAGCTTCTGAAGCGCATGATCCGCGCCCACATACATGCCAATTGGCTCCAGCATAATGTTCGTATACGTGGCAAAATGCGAATCCCTGTTGAAATAGAACATGGACGCCCGCCCCTTGATTTCAGGCTTCAGTTGGCTGTAGTCGGATAAAAATCCGCTGGGGGTCACGTGTTCAGACCGGTAGGTCGACTGACATCCGCTGCCCGCCAAGACCAGGGCCGCCATTGCGAAATACAAACATCTTTTCATATGTGTCTCCAATAACATGGCCCGGACCCTACCACAAAACCCCAGAGCGGTCAAGAAGCTTGCGTGCGTTTGCAATAGGTTGCGTATAGACGAGGCGGCGGCATATGGGGGGGGGTACGGGAACACCAAAAAAATCGGAAATTATTGCCGCCGTAAATAACTGTAAGATTTTTTAAAATAATACTTGCAAACCATTACAAATACTAGTATGCATCTAGTGTGTCGTAAAGGTATTCCGAATTATTAACCGGGAGTTATAAGAGATGAGCAAGGTACACATGAAGAGAGATTCACTGGCATCCATGCATTCCACGCTGTTTCACATCGGTCTGATCACCGTACTGCTGGCGCTGTTCACGGGGTTTGCTTTGGGGCAGGTCAACCTGCACTCCAATGGCAGTTTTGAATACGGCGTTACGGATATGGGCTGGGGAACGAATATTGTCGATTGGACCAGCTATGATGAATGGGGCGGATCGCTGGTTACTTCCGCGAGCGCGTATGATGGCTCACGTATTGTTCGTATGAATGCGAACGGCGACTGGACCCCCTTGATCTATCAGAACTGGCCGGCCAGCGAAGGTGTTATTTTCGAGGTAAACGGCCAGTTGCGTTCGCCGCTCGGAGGCAACTATTTTTCGCCCGTCAACGGCTTTGTCATGCTGGTTATCAAATTCTTCAATTCGGTTGATGTACAGATCGGGCAGGACATTCTCTCCCCCAAATTC
>RZZM01000586.1 GCA_009929845.1 Spartobacteria bacterium | reverse complement strand
GGCCCGGACCGGAAACAACACTCACATCGACGGTCAGCCCGGAAGTGGCGGTCGGCGCGATGGCGACCACGTTGGTCGTTTCCTGTGCGCCCGGATGCGGGAAGCTGATCGTCTGATCCGCCTTGTTCACGGTCAGTTCCACCATATAGCTCTGGGGACTGTTGGTCGCGTCGGGCGCTGTGATCTGGACTCCGCAGGAATACAGCCCGGCATTCAAGCCCGAAATGCTGACCGCATTGGTCAGTTCCACCGAACTGGCCAGCGCCACTGTCCCGGCGCCTGGCGCCACGGCCAGCCAGTTGCTGGCGTTGCCGCCATAGACATGCAGATTCGTATACGTGAAGCCGCTTACGCCCACATTGGTCATCATCAGGGTTTGGTCCACCGGGTCAGTGCCGTTGTAGGTGGCCGTGTAGGCCAGTTGATTGGTTCCCAATGCGATCCCGCCGCCCAGGCCGAAGCCCGCCAGGTTCACCACATACACGCCGGTGGTGCTGTCATTGGCGAAATTCAGGGCCGCGACCTTGGCGTCGCCGCCGTCCGGCTCGAAAACGACCGAGAAGTCCTCGGCGGCGCCAGCGGGAAGGCTGAAGGATGAAAGCTGGAGGCTGAAGGAAGAGGCCCCCGCGCCGGAGGTGGAGACGCCCGAGATGGTCAGCGCGGTATTGCCGCTGTTGGTGATGCTGAACGTATTCGTCAGCGCGCCCACGCCGACGATCAGGTCACCGAAGTCCGTGCCGTTGGCGCTGCCGGCCGCGGCGTCGCTGGCCATCGCCGCGCCGTTGGTGCCCAGCGCCAGCATCCGCGGTTCGAGGTAGGTGAAGGCATTGCTCTTGATTGTTGTCCCGTGACTGATCGAATGGATCACCACGTCGCCCGAGGCGGCTGGCGAGGCTGAGACGATGACCACGATCTGGGTATTGCCGCTCACGCTGTCGATGCTCGCCGCCGTGCCCGCCAGGGTCACGTTGGTCACGTCGCTGACATTGCCGTTGCACAGGTTCGTGCCGCTGATCACCACCGGGTAGCCGCCGGTCCAGAACCCGGACGAAGGCGCAACGCCGCTGGCGATCACACCGAGGCCCCGGATGCGCATGTTATTGAACAGGTTGCCCTCGGTCTCTTGCTTGGTAAACACCACCGACAATGCCTTGTCTGTGGTCTGCGCATTGGTCCAGGTTACGTAGTTGGTCCGCGTCTGATAGATGTAATACGGCCTCAGGTTCAGGCCCGCATTGGTGTTTCCTCCGGACGGCCAGTTGCCGTAGTTCCCGTTATCCGCCAGGTCGCCCGGCTGGTAGACGCCGGAGACCATCGTCATGGTCTGGGTATACTCATCATCCTGGAACGAACTGACCACATCGACCTGGTAACTTCCGCCGACCAGGTTAGTCACCTCGATGTAGTTGGTATGGATCGAGGAAGAATAGCTGTCCAGCACATAGAGCGCCGTGTTGCTGCCGATCCAATCGTAACCGCCCAGCGATGTATCCCAACCGCCGCCGGCGAAACCGCCGTTCCAGCCATTGAGTCGCATCCAGGCCCCTCCGGCGACTTCGTTCGTCGAGCGCAGTTCCATCCATCCGCCCCGGTAGTAGTTCCACAGGTAGGTTCCATCCGGGGACGTGTTCGTGTAGTAGCCCTGGGACATGGAGAAGCCGGAATATACCCGATACTCCACCGGACCGTACTCGCCAATTTCGCCCGTTGGGTTGTAGGTGTAGGCATTGGCGAGGGTGATGGCGCCGTTGTCAGAGGTCTGGATGGTGATGTCCACGGTACCGGCCGCGCCAAGCAAGGGCATGACCACATTGACCCAATTGACACCACTGTCAACAATGGCACTGACGTCAATACCGTCAACTAACACGTTGGTGATGGCGCCGAAGTAGCCGTTGGTGATGGTGATTGTGTTGCCACCGGCATAGGGGCCGACATTCGTTGACAACCCGAAGCAGGCCCCAGCCAGGTTTAGCGTAAAGGGCGAGTCCGGGGTGTTGTTGGTGAAGACCACGAAAGCTGAGTGATTGCCGATGGTGGTTGGCGTGTAGGTCACCGAGAAGTTGCTGACTGCGCCGATGTCAACGGTGGCCGGTACGCCGCTTATCGAGAAATCGGACGGATCGGACAGA
>RZZM01000010.1 GCA_009929845.1 Spartobacteria bacterium | reverse complement strand
CCAGCGCGTTGAAGTGTACCATAACGGCTACTCCGCCCCGAGGGTTGTGAATGAAATGGGCTCCTTGCCGGCATCCAGCCTGTTCCCCGCTACATCCCGAATATTGGCGCTTTCGAGGTCCAGTGCGTACCGGCGACCGGGCTTCAGGTGAAAGGCCAACAGCAACATGGAGGTATCCGGACAATAGGCCCGGTATTGTGGCTTGATGTATTCCCCATCCGATGAAATCAGGTTGATTCGACCTCCGGGATTTCCCCATAGCGGCTCGCTGAATTCGATACGCACCAGGGCATTGGGCATGTATTCATACGAGGCCATCGGCACATAGATCAGCCCGCCGGATTCAGGAAATGTGTAGCTCACCCGCGGTGGGGTAATCTCTTTGACAACAGGAAATTCAAGGACACCTACCGGCGTGCCGTCCTCATAACGGAGCACATCGGCAATCCGCACGACATACTCATCGGGCGGAAGATCGGGCAGGAGGAACTCCACGGTCTGCGGAGAGTGAATAAGCACATCCTCCGCGGGTTGGTCGCCCATCGTCAAGATGTCCGCTGTAATATTGTTGGTCTGCACCCGGTCCGGCAGGCGCAGGGTGACAGAGCGAAATGCCCCGTCACGGCGTGGGACAATATCCGGCAGCACGGCAAAGAGGTGCACTGCCTTGTTGCGCAAATGGCATGTCCCCTTGTAGCTCAGCCACTCTTCCTGTGCCAGGTACGGGAGTTCATTCTGTAGCGGAAGAGGATGGGTTGGAAGGGTGGAAACGGTAAAACCGACCCATCGCACCTGTTGCTCCCGCATTTTTTTGCGAAAATCATTCCGGTCCTTCCATGCAAAGGAGTGGGTGCTGTTGGTATGGGTGTTGATCAGGTATTTTTTGGGAATGGAATCTTTCAGTCGCCAGTGCCATTCCACCGTGGCGCGAGGTTCACGCCGGTACACATAGGGCAGATCGCCCCAGCCAATATCATTCAGCCAAAGCTGTCGATACGGACCGAATATCCGCATGACTTCTTCGCATTCCCGGTTGCGTCCGAAGGCCAGGTAGTTGCGTATCTGTCCCAGCGGATGCCGAATGGCGAACTGCAGGAAATAGGCCGCCAGCAAGAGACCCAGGGCGCATGGAACCGCCATCCGCCAAAGGTAACTCCGGGGATGATGTCTGCGTACAGCTACTGCCGCGCCGCCCATGAGCGCCAGAAGAAACAGCGCCATCACCAATTTCTTCAGGTTCGGGTCAAAATAACAGCCGATGAGTTCAGCCAGAACGGTGAACGGGAGAACAATCCATGGAAGACGTTTATGTGTAAGCCCGTCGCGCAAGAACGCGACAAAGAAAAAGATAAAGAGGGGCGCCACCGGGAAGAGGTAGCGTGCATGGGTTTTGCGCAGGAAAACCGTCACCAGATAGGCCCAGAAAATGAGACACAGCGCCGGCGCGAATTTTTCGCCATACCGGCGCCACCGGCGAAAAACATCTACCGACATAATGATAGCGGGCAGGGCCATGAGCTTGGGTATGCCGGTAAAGGAAAATATATTCGGATAGAATAGCTTGCATGAATAGGCGGCGATAACGCGGGCGATTTTCTCCGCCCATGCCTGGAGCCCGGACGGGGGCCCGAGGGCATCCGTCGGCAGGCTGAAATCGATAGCATTGGCCCCTTCCCAGATGGGGTCTGTCGCATAGGCCAGGCTGAAATGATTGCCCATGTAATTCATGCCCGAACTGATCAGCCCCAGGATGCTGGCATTCCACATGTTGATCGGGATCAAATTAGTCGTCAGCATCAGCGTCAGCCAGGCCAGGCCGGGCACATAGATTTTCATTCCACGTTCTGCCAGCCGCAGCAGCATCGTCAACGGATGCTTCCGGTCCCACTCATTCATCAGCAACCAGATGCCCATAGCCACCGCGAAAATATAAAACGACGACTCCTTGGCCTCCAACACCAGCAGCAGGCATATTCCGAGCGTCCAATCCCCGCGTCGGCCTATCAGGGCCGCGTAAAACAGAAGCGCGGCAATGAGGAGCGGGATATCGCGGTTGAAGGAGGGCAGCAGTCGCAAAAACTGAAAATTAAAAACCAGCATCCACACCGACCAGAAGGCCCAGGCATCCTCGCCAAGCATCCGCCGGAACCACCGCCACGCCAGGTAACAGGCCAGCAGGCAGAGCGCCACGTTGAACAGGGTCGCCACCCAGACCGACGGACCGCTGACCAGGTAAAGAAGGGCGACCGGCAGCTTGAAGAGAAAGCCGTGCTCGCCCACGGATTCGCCGCCGAACCATTGCCCGGCGCGCAAACATTCCGCCATGACCATGGCATCCCGCATATAACGTGTTTCGTCCGGCATGGTCGCGCGAAAAAAGCTCAGCGCCACCCCTGTGGCCAACACCATCAGCAACAGCACGCTGATATAGCCTCTACTCCTGCTCCGCTCGTTCACAACTATATGGTATCCTTTCTCAGACCCAAAACCTGCCGGCTCAGCGTCCGTAAAGAATCTTCAATTTTATGGTACACGTCATGATAGACGCGCTCGGGCGCATCCACGGGGTCGACCATGCCGACGGCCCCCTCCTGCCAGATACCCAAATAAAACAGCTTCCGCTTCGCTTCCGGAAACTGCATCTTCATAGCGCTCATGTTGTCTTCATCAAAGACAAAAATAATTTTACTGTGGGCCGCCAGGTCCCGCGTGACCATACGGGACGTGTGCTTTTGAAGGTCAACCCCGAAGGTCGCTGCCATACTGTTGGCCAGGGCGGGCGACACTCGTCCTTCTTCCGGAAAATACCCGGCGGAAACGATCTCCGTCCCCGACGGAGAGAGGCGGCGGGCCAGGGCCTCCGCGAAAGGACTGCGACAGATGTTTCCTTTGCATACGAAAAGGATGATGCCGGCCCGCCGCGCCATGCATTCGCTGGATTTGTCCCGTTCGATGCGGCGTCGGCGGACGCTGTGTTCGATGCGTCGAATGCGCGCTTTTTCACAGCGCCGAATCCAGCTCATGCGAATTTCAGCGAGCCCGGGCCGGGGATCATCAACGGTCAGCATGTCCCAGCGTTCATGGCCTGTCAGCAGATGCCGCGCCTCGGCCAGCACCGTCGGCCAGGTTTTCGTGCAGAGCGCGGGATCACGCCGGTCGGCCTGATGATTCTTTTTCATCCAGCCGATGTCGGCGATCAGATTGCGCGCATACATGCCTGTCCGGTACCCCGGGGGAAACTCCGTTTGTCCCTCGACCAGCAGGCGGTAGAGGTAATACGGAAAGTTCGCCCCGGCGGCCACGGCCAGGGGCAGCGACCCCCAGAACCTGGGATTGAGTTCCAGCAGGCGCCATGCGCCGGTTGCCAGGTCTACCTTGAACTCCAGCATGCCCACGCCGGTGTAGCCCAAATCGCAAACAAGCTTTTCAGCGGCATCCAGCAGGTCCGGCGGCAACGGAACACTGCGCCGGTAACTGCTGCCTCCACCCAGGGGAGGTTCGTGCACCCGTTCATGCGCAAAGGCATACAACAGCTTTCCCCGGTCCGCCAGAAAATCAACGCCCACGCCAATTCCCCGGATATTTTCCTGCGCCACGAATGCGCCATCCTCGACGGCCTTCGGCATATCCGAGGCCCGGAATACCTTCCGCACCTCGCATTTACGGGCCCAGTCACGCATGCTGTAGGAACTCAACGGCTTGAGAATGAAGGGTGTTCCAAATTCTTCCAACAGGCCCCCGGCGGTGTCTTCCGCGGAAACAGGCCGTTCGCGCGGCACGGGAATCCCCAGGCCGGCGGCGCGGCGACACAAGCGCGCCTTGTCGTTGACCTCATCGAACAAACGGCTCTCCACCAGCGCAAGACGGGCCTTGTCTTCTATCGACGCGCGGACGCGGTGAAGCGGAAAGATCACCCGATCATCGCAGGGAATCACCAGGTCATAAGAAATACTGTCCAGCAAACGCCCCAGCGCATCCTTCCAGGCGTCCTCGCCCGGCCGGGGTTGCGGGAGGTAATGAACACGATGAATATATCGGGAACGCAGCGCCCAGGGTTTGGTCGGATGCCACCCCACATGCACGCGCAGGCCCTGGCGCCCCAGCGAACGAACCACTGCCAAAAAACTGCGCGGTTCCGTGCCCAGGACCAATACGTCTTTACCTTTAGCCGCGCTCACCGGGACACCTCCGGGGATGATGTGACGTCGGCGACATGCCGGGTGTGATACGCCTCAAGTGTCATCCCCTCGCTATCCGATCCGAGGTGCGCGAACAGGCACGCCAGGTCGTCATAGAGCGCCTCGACATCCTCTGTGCGCGGGAAATACGGACTGCCGCCGGGCAGCAGTTCGGAGGAGTGCAGGATCATCTCGAGATGGGAGGCCTGGTTCGCCCGGCAGGCATCCACCAGCCGGAGCAGGGCCGCGCGATTTCCCGGTTTGGGACGCAACCACCGGCAGGGGGGATGCAACGCGTTGGCCAGACGTCGGCAGAGGGGACAGCGTGTCCAGCGCAGGGCGTTTCGGAGCGCCGAGGTATCGGGACGCACCGTAACGGGAATTTCAAGGAGCGACGACGAACCGGGACGCGACACGTCGTCCGCATCCACCCAGTAGGGCGCCTCCGGAAAGCCGCGGTAATCCGTGCCGCCACGGCCCTCTGGATGGCCTTTGACGGCGCGCCAGTCGACATGGGGCGTGACCGAACAGTCAACACGGTATCCCTGCTCCAGGAGTATCCGGGCATAGTCGCCGTTGAAGGCCCACCGGCCCGCGCGATGGCTGATGACCGGAGCCTGGAACGTGTCCTGCAACAGGGCGGTCATCGATACTATTTTCTTTCGCATCACATCGACGGGATACTCAATCAGGTAGGGCATGTAACGTGTGTCCTGCTCCGTCAGGGCGTATTCAGGGGGCGAATTCCAGGCGTGCAGGTGCATGCCGATGGAACCGGTGTCGCGCCGAAGCACGTCCCGGCCGAATTCCTGAAAAGAAGTGGCGCGGGCCATTTCGTAATTCACGAGATAGGTGGGACGGAGTCCGTGCTTCTCGCAAAGTTCCTGAAAGCGCGGCAGCGCGTCGGCATTGCGGGTCGCGGGGGCGCGCGGTCCGTTCCAGACGTTGTCGCCTTCGGTATCAATCGTGATCAGAAATGGTATGGGACGGTTCGCTGTCATCATTTACACCCCGCCTTGCCCGGCGGATGCAGCGTCCGGCGCCCGGCGTTGATTGAAGAGGTTGCGCAGGAAAGCGATATCATGGGCCGTCCAGGCGCCGCTCAGACGCGCCAGGGCCAGGTACACCAATGCGCCAACCGGCACGCAGGTTGCGAGGGCCACGACGTGGTTTTCCACCAGGAGGCGCAGCGGAACAATGACTACCAGCATACCGGCCACCGCGGCCAGCACCCGTACAGCCTGCATGATAAACAGTCGACGGGGAAAGGCCAGCTCACGACAGATTTCGCGGATGTACAGCAGCACGGCCGGGATGTAGGTGAGTTGCGTGGCCAGCGCCGCGCCCTCAATCCCCAGCCGGGGAATCAGCAGCATGTTCAGTCCGATATTCACCGCGGCGGAAATCCCGAGTACCCACGCGCGAAACGCCGCCTGGCCCCGAAAATTGAGGGCCTGACTGATCACAGCGGACAGCGCGAAGAACGGCAGAAATCCAATGGCGAACATCCGGAATACCATCAGTCCCGGCAGATAGGCCGCGCCAAACATGATGACAATAATCGCGTCCGCCAAGACGGCCAGCCCGACCGCCGCCGGGAAATAGAACAGCATCACAAGACGGATGCTTGTCGAAAACAGCGCCCGCTGCCTGTCTTCACTTATGCGATGCTGACTGAAATACGGGCCGATGACCCCGGCCAGGATCATCGCCGGCAATTGCAGCATTTGAATGACCCGGTACTGGATGTAATAATACGACAACTGCTCACTGCCCCGGAAATACTGGATCAGCAGGATATCGCTTTGACGGTAGATGAAGAAGCCGGCATCCACAAAAAACAGGGGAAGACCATACCGCAGCAGGCGCGGCCACCATCGGCAGGACGTGTCAGCGGCATTCGGCGGCGTGGCGCTCCCGCGCAACGCACGCAACATACTGATGACCAGAAAAAGTGAACAAACGATCTGGAGCGCCAGGCCCACAGACTGGGCGGTCAGAGCACCGCGTATGCCGTAGCCCAACACCGCCACCAGCACGATAACCCCGGTCAGGTAGGCGCTGATCTGAAGCAGTTGCGCATAGGCCTGTTTGTCGAGACCTCCCAGCCCCTGGAAGATTCCGTAAAAGGCCCGGACCAGGGCGGTGAGTACGAGCAGGAGCAGAATCATCCCGGCATAGCCGGTCAGTTCCGGCGCGCCCAGCAACCGACTGACAGCGGGTAACAGCAGGAAAAACACGGTACTGGTGACAGCAAGGACAACAAGCGTAACAGCCATCCCCTGGCAGACAATGCGTCGCACATCCCGGGGGGCATGAATTCGGTCGCTGATATACCGAGCCACCGAACCGGCCAGGCCGAGGTTGTTGATGAAGCCCATGGTGGCCACCAGAGACGCGATCAAGCCCAGTTTGCCATACTCCTCCGGCCCCAACCCGCGCGCCAACATCACCATGATAGCGGAACCGGCCAGCATCACCCCCCCTTTGGCGACGGCCTGCAGCATCCCTGATTTAACTATATGACCCCGTGTGCTCATAATGCTATGTCAGGCATATCTCCTTCAGGTATGGCCCTGCGGCAAAGGCCAGCTTTTTCCATTCCCGCCCACGTTCCGTCAGCTCTTCACGAATAGCCTGTTCGTTGTCAAGAAGCTGCCCGAGGCGCTCCGTTACAACTTCGGCGCGCGTGTCCTGCGCTGTGATCAGGTAGTCTTCGCTGCCGTATATGTCGCGGTTCAATCCAATAGATTTGAGGCTGTATGAAAAACTGATGGTTGGCGTCCCGGAAGAAATCGCGGCAAGGGTCGAGTGCGTGCGCGCGCCCAGGAAACATTTCATGCGCGCGATGAGCCATTTGATTTCGGGCGCGGTCAGCGATTCGTCCAGCAGCAATACCGGCGCCCCTCCGCCGGAAAGACGCGCAAGCGCCCGGTGCAGAAAATGCTCATCATGATTGCCCGGCCAGAATACATGGGGGATGAGTATAATGGGCCGGTCAAAGGCGGACCGCAATGCTTCGATAATTTCAGCGCAGCGCTGCTCGCATGCGTTCATATCGCCACCCGCCACAAACCGGGCCATCAACGGACTGAAATTAAATCCGATGGCCTCACGCAGGTCCTGTCCGCACAACAGCGCCATCTTCTGTTCGTCCGGCTCGACCGGCGCCATGGCGAAGGCCGGGTCCATGACGCGTCGAACCTTCGATCCCAACCCCTGGGCCGTCAAGTAATCGACCGTGGCGCTCTCGCGGGCAAAGATGGCGGTCACACGCGAAAGTCGCTCAATCACCTGCCGCTCATGGTCCGGTCCCCTCTTGTCGAACGGCCCGACGGAAGCGCCCCAGATGACAAACCGCTTCGCGCCTTTTTTGAAGGCGTACTCCATGCGTCCGAGATGGATGGCCAGTCCATTGTAGTCCATCGAATAATTATCCCCGCCCATGGCCAGGACGGCGTCGGAGGGAGCAATCAGCTTCCCGATGGGATACACCCATTGCAAGCCCAGCCGGTTGTGGACCCGGCGCAGAAACCAGTATCGTGTCCAGGGGGTATAGACGTCGAAATAATGACAGTGCAGGTTTGGATACTCCACCTCGTACCGGTATGGGGGACGCGAGTGAATCGCGTGGATGTCCGGCGCGCCGAACGCGGCGTTGAGAATCTCGACGCTGCCGCGCAAAATGGCCTCGCACCCGCGGTTGTACGGCGTCCCGTTACTGATACACACAAAATTCGATCTCACATGCGCCTCCTTCGCGCCATGCTCACCAGCTTTCGTTTGAGCCATTTTATCGGGGACATCCTGTAGCAGCGGTCGTAATCGCGAATCAGCGGGCGCAAGGCCTGTTTGCAGAGGTCGAAGTCCTGCCCCCTGACCGCCTCCTGAAAGGCGGTGTGACTGCGCGCGCGCAGGGTGCGGCGCAAGCCCATGATGCGCCGGTAGGTCCGGCTCAGGGCGTGGCCGTCGGGCGCAACACGTTTCGGGGGCGTCCAGCGCTGCTCCTGCCGCGCGCCATGCAAGCGAAAGGCCAGCCCCTCGCGACGATGGCGAAACCCGCCCGCCTGCGAGCGCGCAACATCCTCGGCGCCGAGCATATCCAACTGCAGTCGGCGCGCGGAGAGGGCGCGCACAATGAGATCATGGATACCCCGATGACGGACGATCACAATATTGGTTCCCCGCGGCTCGTCCCGGTAACGTCCCAACCAGGCGTCCCCCACCGTAATATCCGCCGTCTCGGCCAGCACATCATCACAATAATCGCAAGCCTTGTATTTGAATAAGCCGTACCCCCACTCGCCCGCAAAGAAATCACGCCGCGCGCGCACCTCCTCGCGTCCGTCCCGGCCAACCACCTGCACACCGTACTCGCCCGCCGGACGATCCGGCAACTTGACCCGAAAATCAATGTCCCGCAATGCCCCCGGACGTATACCGCACTGCCACGCCAGAAAATCCGCGAAACACGTACTCTTGAGGTGACCGCAGACCAGTCCGACACAACAGACGATGCGTTCGCGCAACACCGGATCGGCACGGCACAGCAAGCGGACGGCCTTGATGAAGCAAGGCAACCCCACCAGCGCGTAACGGCCCGGTTCTTCACGCACGCGCGCGAGGACACGGCTCATTTCAACGGGATAGTAACGCGATTTGGCGCCCGCGACGACCTCCTCAACCGTTTCTGAAATGCCATAGGCAAACATGGGATGTCCGTGGGATGTCCCGGAAACGTCAGGCTTGACATGAATGACCCGGTCAACAAGACCCTCACGCAACAGTTCACATAATATCCACGATCCCATCCCTCCCGATGAGCCGTTGGCCCGGTATTCACCTTCGACTACATATCCGCCGTATGCGGCATGGTGCCGTCCGCAAAAGGCATCCGCAAAGGGGGCGTCCGGGAAAAGCTCCTCCGCCAGTCGGTTTTCGTCCACGGCCTGGGCGCTGAATGGACAAACCGTCGCCGGATCATACGAAGGCGTCGCATCCGTCCGCCGCGCCTGGTAGCACCCATATGCATCCAGGCCGACCTCAAAGGCGGCCTTCTCCATCACGGCGCAGGCGCCGCAACCGATACAATAACCACCCGCCAGCACAGTGTCGGCAAGCCTGGTGACATGGTTCTCCTGTCCGTTCATATGCGTCCTGTCTTCATGCCGGATACCGCACACTGTTCATAAAACTGTTGCATCACCTTTCCCAGATGGTCGAAACTATAGACATCCAGGGCGCGACGCCTGGCGTTTTTACTCATACATTGTCGTTTTTCTTCACTATTTAGCACTTCCAGTGCCATCCGCGCGGAGTCGGCGCAAACGTCCTCCTGTGAAACCAGAAATCCCGACTGCTGATCCTCAATAATATCCTCCATGCCGGTGCCCCGCGTGCCGATGACGGGAACCCCGCATGCCGAGGCCTCCGCCGCCGCCAGCGAAAAGGTGTCGCGGCGCGACGGCGCAAGCAACAGGACATGACGCTGGTAAAGCGCCGGCATGGCTTCCGTGGGTACCACCCCGCAAAACTCGACATGTTCCCGTTGCGACGGCGCAATCCGCGCGAAAAAAAAGTCCCGCGACCGTTCGCCGCCAACACGCAGGATTTGCTCCGCGCCGACCACCGTGAGGGTCGCCTCCGGTTTCTCCCGCCAGATGCTGTTCATGATCTCCGGTAAACGATCGAAGCCTTTGATCTCGTTGAGGTGTCCGACAAACAGGATATCGCGGACCGGCGGCGTTTCACCGGGACAAAACTGTTCGGTGTCCACCGGATTGGGAATGATTTCCGCGGACAAGGTATCCACCCTGTAAAAGGCGCCGATTTCCCGCGCGGCCAGTCGCGAAACCGCTGACAAGGCCGCCGCCCGACGCAGTGTTGCCTGTTCGCGTTTGTACAAAAGAGCATGGTGCCACCGATAGGCGCCCTTGACCGAAAGATTCAGCGCCGCGCCGCCATGAATACGAATGACAGGCGCGTATCCCCGGCATTGAAGGGTGAGTCCTTCACCATTCATGGACGGGGCTTCGATGATGTCAAACGCGGGCCGGGCATCGCGCATAATCCGCGCAGCCTGGCGGCTCCAAAGAGCCGCTGCAATCAGCGAATAGGAACAGCACCGCCCCAACACCCCGGAACAGGGCGGAGGCAGGCCGATGAGATGTACGCCGGCCCGTTCTTCGTTCCGCGCCGCGCCGTCCGGCGCCTGCGTGATAACAGTCACCCGGTTTCCGACCGCAACAAGCGCCCGCGCCATCGCGGCGGTGTAAACCCCCACCCCGCCAAAGGGTTTTCGCCAGGGATATTCGCGTGATATCAGCGCAATATTCATGGACGCCCTTTCTCTCGAAGCACGCTGTCGAAAAGCCGCCTGATCTGTGCCAGCGTCCGTTGGTTGTCAAAGCGTTCCGATATCGTCCGCGCCGCGGCTTTCGCCATGGCCGCGCGCTGCGCCGGGTGATCCATCATGATGCGCATGGCCCCGGCCAAAGCCGCTTCGTCACCCGGGGGCGCCAACAACCCGTTTACCCCCGGCGTGATCAGTTCGGACGGCCCGTAGGGACAGTCCGTGGAAATTACCGGCAGTCCACAAGCCATAGCCTCGATGAGACTGTTCGGCGAGCCCTCCCAGTTACTCGACAAGACAAAACAATCAGCCGCACGGCAGGCGGCGGCCACATCCGGATTGAATCCCGGCATGGTGACAGCCCCCGTCAGCCCAAGACGCGCAATCTCACGTTCAAGCGCCGAGCGCATCGGCCCCTGCCCCAGCAGGACCAGCCGGACGTCGGTACGCTTAAGCCGGGCAAAGGCCCGCAACAGCAGCATCTGATTTTTCTGGGAATGCAGACGACCCATGTTCAGAAAAACAAAGGGCGCGGACGCAGACCGCTTCTTTAAAGCGATCTCCTGGCCTTGCGGCAACGCGAGTAAATTCGGCAGGAGGCAGGTGCGCCCCTCTTCCACGCCAAAATTCCGATGTAGACTGTCGCACACGCCCTGTGAATTACCGATGAGCGTGGCGGCGACCGGCAGGACACGCCTCGCCCACAGCCGCTTCCAGCCCCGCATCTCAATCTCCGGGGGATTGCCGAAACGCGCGAGCCAGGGAACCGCGCCGAACAACGGTCGCATGGCTTCTCCGGTGGCCAGGTTCGTGAAATAATGCCCGCTGACCACCAGGTCCGGGCGCAGTTGACGGACCAGGTTCCGGGTTCGCTGGATCACCCCCGGCAGGTCCCATGGACGCGCCTTCCGCAGGTCATGGCGAATCACGCTGTCCGGTATCGGATAGTCCGTCGCGTCACGCCATACCCCCAGATGACAGTCGTACACATCCTGCGGCAAGAGATTGAGCAACATCGAAAAAAAACGCTCGGTCCCGCCGCCGCGCAAATCCGCCAGCACAAATAAAATATGAACCCGTTCATTCATTTTCGCACACACAGCACAACACCGCCCAGGCGCATATCCGCACGCTCCGCCTGATACGCGGATGCCAGCGCCGGACACACCGCATCCACGTATTCTCTATTGAACTCAACATCCGGATACACGATCGCGTCCGACCATCCGGCCTCCCTGAAGGCGGCTTCATATTCACGCGGACGCACACGGTTGGGAGAACCCGGATAGCTGAACATCCGGTAAAATCGCGGACCGTAGCGATACATATTCAACGGATCCCTTTTGGCCAGAAATCCATGGTGCGTCTTGAGGTCGATGTAGGCAACCAGTATCGCCTCCGGCTTGCTGACGCGATACAGATGCTTGGCCAAAAGCGGAATGTCCGGAATATGCTCAAAGGCGGCATGACTGAAGATCAGGTCAACGTGCCCGGACGGCAGGTCGTCAAACGAAAAGGAGGGATCCACCACATAGGAAAGCGGAGATGGGTTGCCCTGCTGGAAATCGCGGCAGGCCTGCTCAACGATACTGGGGTCGGCCTCCATCTCTTGCGAAGCCAGTCGCGCAATCAGGGCCTCATATAACGCGTCCGGCGTATCTGACGCCAGGGGGTTCATGTCAAAACCGGTATAAGCGGAAGCCCCCCCGGCAAGCAGGATCAGGCCGTTGCCCAAATCCGCGCCCGGGCCGACCTCAAGAACCGCCTGCCCCGGAACAAGACCCCGGTCATGATTGAAGCGGCGCAGGTAATGCAGCCAGCGCGCCGTCACATCCAGATCATAATCAATGACACGCGCATAGTCGTGAATGGAAATCCCGCGTGGGGAGTTGTACCCGGGCCGACAGCGTTGACGGAGCTTCTTGAGCATCTGCGTACCCGCCCCAAGCAGATGGTACATCGGATTCTGCCAGGGCTGTATGTTGATGTGCTGTTCTTTATTCATCGTGTCCATTCGGTCGCCGGCCATTAAACCTGAAAATCAATTGGATTGCAATGAACACAACCATGAATCCCAAACCGCCGTGGCCCGGTCGTATGAAAACATGGCGCGCATTTGCGCCGCGGCGGCGCGCATGCGGGCATACAGCCCGCGGTCTTCAATCAACCGGCAGAGACGGTCCGAGAGCGCCTCGGGATCATTTTGCGGAATGAGAAATCCGTTTTCTCCGTCGCGGATCAATTCGGCAATCGTGCCCACGGCCGTGCTGACCGGTACAAGCCCGACACAAAGGCCCTCCACCAACGCAAAAGGAAAACCCTCCATATCCGAGGCCATCGTCACGACCTCCGCCTGGCGCATATAGACCGCCGGGTCCGGCGCCGCGCCAATAAAATCAACGTGCCCCCGAAGGCCCAATTCAACGGCCAGTTGCTCAAGCCGCGGTCCGAGAGGACCATCGCCCACAATACAAAAACGCTCTCCCGGAAAGCGTTTCAACGTCAGCGCATATGCCCGCAACAGGATATCCACCCGCTTCCGCTCGATCAGTTGTCCCACAAAAATCGCGCGATACTTCATCTGCGTCGCATCGGAAACACCTAGCCGTTCAACATCCACCGCATGCGGCAGCACGGCAATGCGCCCTGCCGGGAACCCGGCCTGGACCATCTCATTTTTCATCGCCTCGCCCGTCGCCGTAAAAAAGTCGCCCCGCCGCAAACACGGCAAAAGCACCGAACGCAACGGCCCCTGACAGGCGCGGTACCAGTCCGAGCCGATGAACCCGAAATGCGTCTTTTTCCCAAGTGGATACGCCGCCTGATGCGCGATCAGCCCATACGGGACCGGATTAAAGGATACCACGCCCGCGACCTCGGGACGCCTCGCCAGCGCTCGGCATTCCCGATACATATGCGCCCACCGCAGCCATTTGCAACGTTCCGGGGCAAGCCGGTACTCGCTTTTGGGAATCTCCGCCACCTCCGGTTTTTTGTGTCGCACAATCCAGAGTTTTGAAACCAGCGGATGACGCGCCAACGGAATGAGGTAATTACACGCCAAAGCATCATATTTCAGCGCTAAACAGCAAATCAGTTCCATAGGCGCAACTCACGTCCTGACATCCAGTCAACTATCCTTCATCGGTTGTCTCCATTCACACTACCGCCCAATCTGACATCTCCCACCCGAATAATCAAGCCGTTACGCCGCCCATCCCACCCGGAAGCGCCGCATGGATTCCGCACGTCTTTGTGTCAAAGAGGAGAAATATCTTCCAAGAGATTTTGCAGGGGAACCGCCCGAATTCTTGGGCCCAGGGGGAAGGTATGCTCTCCGGCATGGATTACATCTAAATGGGATAATTTCAAATCTTCGAGCGCATGCCGCATGGAGGGGGTTATCTTTGGAGATGTAGTGCGTTTGATTTCAAAACCCAGGCGTTTGCGGCCACGCACCACCAGCAAATCAAGTTCTGCTCCGGCATGGGTTGCCCAAAAATGGCATTCCTCGGAGCGAACACCCAGGTGGTGAATTATTTGGCCAATCACAAAACCTTCCCATGAAGCGCCGCATTTGGGATGTGATTCCAGATCGGCCTTTTCAGGAAGGTTGAGCAAGGAATGCAGAATACCGCTATCTGCAACATAGACTTTTGGCGCTTTAACCTGGCGCTTACGAATGTTCTCATGCCAGGGTTGCAGTTGGCGAACAACCAGGGCAGAGGTAAGCTGATCCAGGTAACTTCGAACCGTGCTGTCAGCCACGCCAAAAGAACGGGCTAATTCGCATGAGTTCCAGGTTTGCGCATGATAGTGAGCCAGCATAATCCAGAAGCGACGCATAGTGGAGGCGCTTACATTGATGCCCAATTGAGGAAGGTCCCTTTCGAGAAAGGTGCGTATATACCCGGCGCGATACTCAAAGCTTTCCCGGTGTGATCGCGCCAGATAGGCCTGCGGCAACCCTCCGCGTACCCATCGTTTATCCACATTCTTCCCCCCCACCTCGTCCAGGGAAAACCCATCCAATTCATGGTAGAAAATTCGACCCGCCAGGGACTCCGAACTTTGCTTCAGTAATTCAGGGGAGGCGCTTCCCAGTATTATAAACCGGGCGGGACCAGGTTTGCGATCCGCCAGAACACGTAAAACAGGAAACAGATCCGGAGCGCGTTGAATTTCATCAATCACCACGATTCCTTTAAGCCCTTTAAGCGCAAGCATCGGTTCTGACATCCGGGCCTGATCGTCAGGATTCTCCATATCGTACATGTGTCGCGGTGTGGATACCGATTTCAGGTATTCCTTCACCAGGGTGGATTTACCCACCTGCCGGGCGCCGATAAGGCCCACAATCCGATGCCTCTTCAACAAGCCATCAAGCTCAGCCAACTCATTTTCGCGATTTATCATGCATTCCTTATACCTTGAATATTCGGTCTTGTAAACTGATATTTCAAGGTTTATTTCGTTTTCTCCCTACCCAAAACCATGCCCTTTCATGGATCGAGACCCGGTCCTTCGCCCCATCTTCCCGAATGGACTATCTCAATTCAGCGCATCAGGTTGTCACTTTTGATACAGCAATGGCGCGTTTATCCAATGTGCAGCGTATTAAGTAATAGGTCAGGCGCCGCGGAGCCGGCCATTGACATCTGCTGAAATATGTCCTACACCAATCCGCATGTGCAGTTGCCGCATTCAGAGTTTTGCTGCCGTAGCCCGGCCTGAAAAACCTTGACAACATCCCATGCGTCCGCCTGCCCTCCACCAGCGCGGCACATGCGTCCATGACCTTTCACCAGAAGTGCATCCGCTGGCAGGAGGCCCTCCATCCCACCGTATCCACATCCACCGGGTCTCCATCCGCCGCCTCCACTGACGTCGCCAGCAAAAGCATCACCAAAACCACTTTTCCAATCATTGGAAAAACGGCCGGAAAAGTTTCCAATGATTGGAAAAATCGCGCAAAAAGTTTCCAATGATTGGAAAAACGCAAAAAAAAGTTTCCAATGATTGGAAACTTTTTCATAAACACAATGTTTGTTAAAGGGTATTACTGAACCAGGCAGGAGTTTGAAATATGGTCAATCCACGTTTTGTATTGGGCGTCGCGGTGTTCGCGGTGGCATTGGTTGGAGGCTTACTGGCCACCTGGTCGGTAGCCGTTTGTACGCACGGTCCCCGGGAGAAGGTTTTTGCGGTAACGGCCTTTTCGGTGCTTTGGGCGCTGATTTTTGTGGATGTGATCCTGGCCTTTTGGCTGCCGAAACCCTGGTGCTACGTCAACCTGGCGCTGCTCGCGCCCCTGGCCGCGATTGCCGCCTACGGCATCACGATGCGCAGCCTGCTGATCCGCGAATACGAAGAACGGCACGCGCGGCAACGGCCGCTCAACGCGGCCCCTGGCAGGTAAATATCAAAGCCATCACGAATTGATTTCGGTAAAACCATTCGTCCAAATTTAACAATAACTAATTGCATAGACGCCAAAAAAACTGGGGTTTTAAACGGCTTATTGAGAAGTTTTGATGATCTTGACGATCAGGTCATCCACATACACCGGGGGCTGGCGCCAGTTTCCCTGCATCCCGACGGCGACATCCACCCACTCAAAATCCGGCAGTTCCTCCTGCGTGGGCAGGGTGCACTCCACCCGGATGCGCTGCCATTGGGTAGACAGCGGGATCGCCACATCCCGCCCCCAGTCCGTGTGCTCGCCCCGGCTGTTTTTGACGGCGATACCCAGGTGCAGGTCAAACCCGCCCGCGTTTTCGACACGCACCCATGCCGAGGCTTCAATGGTGTCCCCCGGTTGGGCCCACGGCGTAATGGTCTGGTAAATCCCGGCATATTCATCGTCCCTGCCCTTCACCAGTCGCAGGGCGTATGACCCGCTATACACAAACTCCGCCGTATCGACAACCACCGACTCCTCTTCATTCAACCCGTAGCTCTTCCACTCCTCGCGGTTCCCGGATTCAAAATTACCGTTTTTCAGCGGCAGGTATTCGGTTTGCGCCCCAACGTGTAACGCGCACAGACCGGCACACAGGATCAATAAAACTACAGGACATCGGCGTTTCAAATATTTTTTCATACAACCTTACCATACACAAAACAGCCGATTATGTGACAGTGATTTTTTCATTTCATCCGACTTTCAACAAAGTTCGTGACTTCTGTTGCGTGCGGCGTTCTGGTAATTCCAAAGAAATTTCAAATATCTTTGGCTAGTTATTATAGCATTCTGGCTGAACAGATGCGGCAGCTTGTTGACTTCAAGCGCATGCAAGATCAGCCTAAAGGCGCTACAAGATTATGTCGCGACAACCGCCCACCTGGAGGGGTCCTCACGGCATAAAAGTCTCAGTTCACTGCGTGAATTCTCGCGCTATCTCCATACAAGGCATCCAAACAATGCGCTCTTGCCAATGAACATCGTGCCGATTTGATGGCCGTATGCATGGTGTACATGCCTTGACTTTTCAGGGCGTTTTCTGGATGATCCCGCCCATGATTGATGACGTGGAAAAATTTGTAGCCATCACGCAACAAACAGGAGCGTGTTACCCCGAACTCCCGCCGTTCCATCCAGACACAGCCTGGCCGGAATATCCGTTTGACACCACCGAACTGAGTTCATCGAATGACGTCTACCGGATGGTCAGGGATACCCTCTATGCCCTGGGGCTCGACAAGGAACGGTATGGCGACCCGGCATGGAATCCATTCGGCTCGTTCATCCGTCCGGGTTATACCGTGGTCATCAAACCTAATCTGGTGCAGGACCGCCACTATCGCGGCGGCGATATTGATTGCCTGATCACGCACGGCTCCATCGTGCGGGCGGTCATGGACTACGTATTCAAGGCGCTGGAGGGCAAAGGACGTGTCGTGCTGGGCGATGCGCCGGTCCTGAGCACCCGCTTTGACCAGGCGGTTGCGAAAGCCCACCTGAACGAAGTCATCGCGTTTTACCGCGGCGGGGCAACCCCTGAACTCGAGGTCTTCGATTTCCGGCTCGTGACCGGCGCGCTCGACGAGCGCTTTCATGTGACACGGTGGCTGGACACCCCCGGCGACCCCGCCGGAAATGTGACCTTCAACCTGGCCGGGCACAGCCTGCTGAATCCGGTGGCCCATCTCGCCCATCTTTTCCGCCTGCCCCACTACCGGAAGGGCGATACCGAGAATTACCACCGGAAGAATTTCAATAGATTCGTTGTCCCCCGCTCGATCATTGATGCCGATGTGATCATCAACCTGCCCAAGATGAAAACACACTGCAAGGCCGGGATCACCGGCGCGCTCAAGAATTTTGTCGGCATCGTGGCGCTGCGCCATTGCTATACCAACTACCGGCGGGGCGCGCCGGTTCATGACGGCGACGAATATCCGCGCGCGAGCGTCATCAAAAGCGTCAGCGAGACGCTTGAGCGCGCGATTGACGGCAACCAGACGCCCACCATCCGCCCGTTGCTCTCCCTGGCGTTTCGTGCGAATGAACGACTGCGCCGGTTGTTGGGCATTGACGGCATACGCGACGGCGCGTGGTACGGAAATGACACCGTGTGGCGCGCCATCATCGATCTTGTCCGCATTGCCCGGTACGGTAACGTCGACGGCGTCATGGCTGATACACCCCGGCGCACACTGTTTACCCTCATTGACGGAATTATCGCCGGCGAGGATGAAGGGCCGCTGGAAGCCCAGGCCAAAAAGGCCGATTGCCTGCTGGCGGGATTCAACCCCGTGGCGGTCGATGCCTGCATGGCGACCCTGATGGGGTACGACTACCGCAAAGTGACGACCGTCCGCGAAGCCCTGGCCGTCCGGCAGTGGCCCCTGGCGCCCTTTGACGAAAAAGACATTCGCGCGCTCTATGAAGGAAAAGAGCTATCACTCAGCGAACTGCCTGCCGCGTCCGTCCGCACGCCCTTCGTGCCTGCCCGGGGCTGGCGGGGGCATATCGAGCTGTCCTGAAGCAGGCGCCCTGGTCACACCTCGCGGACTACCACTTGTTATAGGCGTCGGCGCCGTGTGTGTGCACATCCATGCGCGCGTCCCGGGCAATGACCGTTCCATCCTCGCCCAGAATAATCAGGGTGGGAATCCCCCGCACGCCATACTTGCGGCTCAACCCGTCCCGGCGATCACTTTCATACGGCAGCGCCAGCCAGGACATACCGGCCGACTCCATGTAGTCCATCATTTCCTTTGACGAACGGTCCCCGCTCGAAAAAACGATTTCAAAGGGTTTATCCGCCGCCTTCAGTTCATTGTAGGCGCTTACGAGTTTGGGGGTAAACATACGGCAGGGCGGACACCAGTGGGCGGAAAAATAGATGCCCACTTTCTTCCCATTGAGCGTATCCACACTCACCTGCTCGCCCCGGGCATTGATGAGCGTCTCGCCGAAGAGCTCCTCAAACGCGGACGGTTCTTCCGGGGCCGCTTGCTTCGCCGCCTCATCCTGCGCAAACACATACCTTTGCGTCGCTAAAAAAACACCCAACATGACTCCACACCAAACGACTTTTCGCATCATCTTTACCTCTCATCTGTTGTTGCTTGTATCGACTTCTTAAAAGGACGAACTATAGCATTCCCCAGCACAAGTAAAAGCACAATAGCGCTTATATGATTGAGCCAGCCGGTCCCCATTGCCTGCGCGTGGTGGCTTTCTCCGGCCATATCCCCCACCAGGAAATGGTCCAGCATCAAGCCCGCGACCAGGGCACATACGGCTATGGTCAGGACATAGACGATCGCGGTTTTACGTCCCAGCAGTTTCCAGATCGTAGTCAGGGCCGCCGCATTGGTGGCCGGACCACTTACCAGGAACACCAGGACCGCGCCGGGCGATATTCGCATATGCAGCATGGCGAATCCCAGGGGAATGGACCCCGTCGAACAGACATACATCGGAATACCGATCAGAAGCATGACCAGCATGGTGAGGAATCCCCCATCCAGTGTACCTGCAAAAAAATCCGCGGGAATCAACGCGCCCAGCAGCCCGGAAATCAGGACGCCGACCAGTACGGCTTTTGCGATATCCGCCGGCAAAGTTACAAACCCGTAGCGCAACGCCGTTATCACCCGGTTCGAGACGGCCTGCTCCGCATGACAACAACACCCGGAAGGGGCATCCTCTACAACGTCGTTCTCCTTGTCCACCAGCTCCGAGATGACGCCGCTGAGCACCCCCGAAACAAACGCGGTCGCAATACGAAACAGCATGATTACCGGTCCGAGCAGGGCATAGGTCGCCAGGATACTGTCCACACCAGTCTGCGGCGTTGAGGCCAGAAACGAGATCGTCGCCCCCTTGCCGGCGCCCTGTTTGCGCAGCGAGGCCGCCACCGGAATCACCCCGCACGAACATAACGGCAACGGCACGCCCAGCAACGAGGCCTTGACAATCTGCCGTATCCCGCGTTTGCCGAGATGACTCTTCACAAAATCGGCGGACACCACCACCGAGAGCACCCCGGCGATCAGGAAGCCGAACAACAGGTACGGGGCCATCTGCCCGGTAATCATCCAGGTTTCCCATACAATCTGTATCGCTGTATCCATCATACTCATCGCTCTTTCTAAAAAAGGATACCACGCCACTCCCGTTTTTCAAGATACCCCCCATGGGTATTTTTTTCAGGGCGCGTTCCCGGTCAGCCCAGCCACCAGACCAGCAGGCCGATCAGCGCCATGGCGATCATGATCAGCAGTATCCGCTCCTTCCAGAGCATCCGGCGTCGGGCGCGGCGTTCATCGAACTGAATAGAAGAGGATTTGGTCGCCTCCCGGTAACGCATTGAGCGCTCGCGGTGCCGTCGCGCGGCTCCGCGGTCCAGGTTGTCTTTCAGGATAAACGCCGCAAAAACAACAAAGACAACCAGCACTACAAGAACAACGCCAACACTCATACTCACCACGCTAATTTCTGTGCAGACGAGGCGGAGGGAGCCCCATATCCAGGCGCACATAGTACACCAGCCAGCCCAGCCCGTAGAGAACCCCCACGGCTCCAAGCCAAATCAGGAGCGCCACAACATAGTACTCGCCGAGATACTTGGCCTGCAGCTTCTGTTCCTCGTGCTGCTGCTGGCGAAGGATGGCATCCTGCCGCGTTCGCCGGCGCTTGATTTCGCGGGCCACGTCATCCCGACTGTAATTCTTCAGGCTGCGCAGGTTGCGCATGTTCCGCTCATAATCGTTGTCGACACGCTCCATTCTATAGGCCCAGAGCGAGGAAATCCGCTCCCGTACGGAATAATGTGGAAAGATAAACATGAAGACCAGCAGAGCAACGGCTATCGCTAACCACATTCTATGCCAGGGTCCTATCTTCATCGTTCAGTCCTTGAGCGTTTTGTTTTCCACGCTGACGGCGAATCGTTCGCGCTGCCCGGCGCGATCTACTCCGCTACCGTTTCCGTCTGCGCCTCGCCGGGCAGCGGGATCGGTTCCGATTCATCCAGCGTAATCACATAGATCACCATCGCCAACAACATTAACACTACCCCAATCCACGTAATTAATTTAACATGTTTTCCAATCATCGCCTGTCACCTCGAGTTGTATTATTTACCTGTCAATTTTTGACAGCGCGTGTAGAGTATTGCAAGATGTATTTGAGTGAGACCGGGAAAACATTAACCCGGCCCCGGAAAGAAAGGAAGAACAGATGAAACGGAACATGGGTATCCTGCTGTTGGTATTTGTATATGTTTGCGGGGTGGAGGCCGCGTCGTTCAAACTGCGTCACGGCAATCTCGGCCCCACGTATGGTCCGTTTGAATTCAAGGACGGGGAACAAATTGAACTCGGCGAGTGGATACTGACGCTGGAGGTCGTGGAAACCACATCCGCCACGTCCGGGAAAAGCGCCCTTTCAAACATCATCCTCCCGCACGTCGATTTCACCAACGAATCGATTGACGCGTGTTTCGAGAAGCTCAACACGATGATCCAGGCGCAGGCGCCAGACCGGGAAGGCTGCAACATTGTCCTCGGGGCCGCGCTCCAGCAGGAGGACCGGACCAGCATCTACAGCTTTCGTGAATACCCCCAGATCACCATTCAGTTGCAGGAAGTATCGGCGCTTGACGCTATCCAGTCTATCTGTCAGCAGGGCGGGCTGACCTGCGCCCTGACGGACAACGGCGTCTTCATCGACCATCCGCTGCCTACCCCGGCCCCGGCAAAGCACCCCGCTGAAACTTTGTCCTACTGAACAGTCAGCGCTTTCCTTTTTCGAAGAGGCGCCTATACTTTCGGGAGGATACAACCATGACTCAGGAAAACATCCATACAAACAGGGAAGACCAGGATACCCGCCTGCCGGACCGCGTCGCGGAGCTGGAGGCGGAACTCCAACAACTGCGCAGTGAACGCCAGGCTGTCGACCAGCGCGTGGTCAGCGCACAGAAGTTGGAAACCCTCGAGATGATGTGGGGCGGCATTGCCCATGATTTCAACAACCTGCTGATGGGCGTCCTGGGGAATGCGGAATTGATCTCGGACGACATCCCCGTGTTCTCCCCCCTGCACAGTGTGGTGGACGACATCATCCTGTGCGCCAACCGCGCCTCCGACCTGTGCCGGCAGATGATGGCCTATGCGGGAAAACCCGGCGGCGTCCGGGAGATTGAGATCAACCAGGTCATCAAGGGGATGACCAACCTGGCCCACGCACTGATCTCCAAGAACATTGAACTGCGCGAGGATATGAACGACCACCTGCCCCGGATTGCGGCGGACCCCGTTCAGCTCAGCCAGATCATCATGAACATGCTGATCAATGCCGCCGATGAAATCGGCGCGCGACCGGGCGAAATCCGTCTCAACACCGGCGCGATGCATTGCGACGAAGACTACCTTCGCGAAACCTTCAGCGAAGAAGGCCTCCACCCGGGACGCTACGTCTATGTCGAAGTGGTCCATCGCCTTCCCGAAACAGCCCCCTCAAAGGAACACCCCTCCTATACGGAAAAGAATGCGGGAAAGGACCTGGGCATGGCGGTTGTCATCGCCATCACGCGGGCCCACAAGGGGACCATAAAAATGATCCACGGGCCGGGAAGCGGCAGCGGGTACCGCATCCTGTTTCCCGCGCTGGTTCCGCCGGAGTCCGCCGCCGGTCAGGACGCGGAAGCGCCCTGGGGCGAACACGGCATTATCCTGCTGGTCGATGATGAGGCGACCATCCTCACCGTCGGGGAGCGCATGCTCAACAAGCTCGGGTTCACGGTCATTACCGCCGGAGACGGCGACGAGGCTGTCGCCATCTTCAAAGAGGGGCACACGGAGATTGACTGTGTTATGCTGGACGTGGCCATGGCACGCAAGGACGGAATCGCCACCCTTCAGGAACTGCGGGAAATCAAACCCGACGTACCGGTCATCATGATGAGCGGATACAGCGAGAGCCAGATCAAGCAACAATTGCCCGATGTAGAGGTCGGCTTCATCCAGAAACCCTACAACCGGGAAAGCCTGAAGGACGTCCTGCAAAAGGCCTTGCGCTGACGCACGTGTAGCTGCCGACCGCGATAGGGGCGCAGGTGCTGTTCTTATAGTTTACCACGGAGGACACGGAGGGCACGGAGATGATGGTGGCCGCCTTCGGCGTGCCGTCATACGTGCGGGACAGATTGGTTAGGGTGAGTGAGGCGATCGCTTTGATGACTTCAAACTGCTGCGTCACCACCGGCGCCTCAGCCCAACTCACATCCCCAGCTCCGGCATCGGCTGCGCGTACGGCGTGAAGTCGCCGACTTCGGCTGCCCTGTAGAGCCATCGGTATACGCGGTCGCCAACCGCCCATCCACAAAAACAACAAAAAGAAATCTGCGCAATCTGTGCAATCCGGCGCCTGATAGATCAGAAAACCACCATCGAAATCACACGCATCCGGCCTGGACCGCGTATTCCGTCGCCGGGCACTCGTTTCAATCCACGCCCCCGCGAGGGGGGCGACGTCGGGTCCGGCGCGTCCACATCCGATAGGTTTGTTTCAATCCACGCCCCCGCGAGGGGGGCGACCCATTGTCAATCGGCTCGTGCTTTGTGACGCGGTGTTTCAATCCACGCCCCCGCGAGGGGGGCGACACCAATGATGTAACCGCATACCAAACCTACGACGTTTCAATCCACGCCCCCGCGAGGGGGGCGACGTACACGCCGCTGTTTTCCCACGTTTTTCCGCGGAGTTTCAATCCACGCCCCCGCGAGGGGGGCGACTTTCCGCCTTGGTGAGGCGGTTAAAAAGCTTCTGTTTCAATCCACGCCCCCGCGAGGGGGGCGACGGGCTTTAGGTTGTTAAATTATTAGTACCTGCTGTTTCAATCCACGCCCCCGCGAGGGGGGCGACTTAGTCCGGTCGTATGTGTAGTACAGACAGTACGTTTCAATCCACGCCCCCGCGAGGGGGGCGACCACGTAGATGTTTGTCACTACCGCTGCGCTCGTTTCAATCCACGCCCCCGCGAGGGGGGCGACGACCATTTCCCCGACCCGGAACATCCATAACATGTTTCAATCCACGCCCCCGCGAGGGGGGCGACCCGGCCACCGCCCAGGGTACAAATGCCACTAAAACGTTTCAATCCACGCCCCCGCGAGGGGGGCGACCCCCACAGCTCGCAGTGCGCGTGTTTACACCACTCGTTTCAATCCACGCCCCCGCGAGGGGGGCGACGCTTGATACACATTGCGTTTTCTGCACCCTTTGTTTCAATCCACGCCCCCGCGAGGGGGGCGACTGTTATTCCAACATCCTGCTTAATCGCAGGAAAGTTTCAATCCACGCCCCCGCGAGGGGGGCGACAATCCATAGGCGGTTACGGCCCACGTCATCTAAAAGTTTCAATCCACGCCCCCGCGAGGGGGGCGACCATGTTGCGGCGAGATAAGGCGAACAGGTGACGAGGTTTCAATCCACGCCCCCGCGAGGGGGGCGACCGGTGCCATAGTTCCACGCCTCGAATGTCAAAGGTTTCAATCCACGCCCCCGCGAGGGGGGCGACGTCTATGTTTGGATTTGTCCAGTTGTTGAAAGAAGTTTCAATCCACGCCCCCGCGAGGGGGGCGACTTCGTATTCCCCCATCGTGAACACCCACACACCTGTTTCAATCCACGCCCCCGCGAGGGGGGCGACCATCCCGGCACGCGAAGGACCGCGCGCGCATCTGTTTCAATCCACGCCCCCGCGAGGGGGGCGACGACGCTGATAGCGACTATGTGCTCGCACACGGTGTTTCAATCCACGCCCCCGCGAGGGGGGCGACCAAGAAGGGCCACCATACCATGAGCAACACATTTGTTTCAATCCACGCCCCCGCGAGGGGGGCGACCGACGCAGAGTTACTCCTCCCTCCACTTACTGTCGTTTCAATCCACGCCCCCGCGAGGGGGGCGACATATCTGCATGTTGGTCCACCCGGTCCCCGTGACGTTTCAATCCACGCCCCCGCGAGGGGGGCGACGATGTGCTGACATGGGACGGCAGCGTGTGGACGTTTCAATCCACGCCCCCGCGAGGGGGGCGACATTTTATGGCCCCTCATATCTTGCCGATGTTAGTTTCAATCCACGCCCCCGCGAGGGGGGCGACTTAGGCAATCGCGCTGCCGTCTTCTCCAATAGGTTTCAATCCACGCCCCCGCGAGGGGGGCGACGGTGGTCGGTCTGGCTTATGTACCGGCAGGCAGAGTTTCAATCCACGCCCCCGCGAGGGGGGCGACTACATATATCTAATGATTGAGAGCGGCCCGGCGCGTTTCAATCCACGCCCCCGCGAGGGGGGCGACCTACACCTCCCAATCAAATACGGTCTGATCACAGTTTCAATCCACGCCCCCGCGAGGGGGGCGACCTGATTCCGCTGGCATAACATCTATACTGACCGGTTTCAATCCACGCCCCCGCGAGGGGGGCGACATATGAGCGCAAGCCAATATAAGCGCTGGCTCGTTTCAATCCACGCCCCCGCGAGGGGGGCGACGATATACTTTGCAGACGTTGACAGGCTTGACCGGCGTTTCAATCCACGCCCCCGCGAGGGGGGCGACAAGGACTTCGACCCCGTATGGCGTGAGGTAGACGGGTTTCAATCCACGCCCCCGCGAGGGGGGCGACACTTGAGTGCACAAGTCTGGGCAACGCCGACCGTGTTTCAATCCACGCCCCCGCGAGGGGGGCGACTTCGGTACGATGGTTATCGCTTCAGGGCTTGCGCCGTTTCAATCCACGCCCCCGCGAGGGGGGCGACGAAACAGAAATCGGCGGGGTTCGCTGGATCGGTGTTTCAATCCACGCCCCCGCGAGGGGGGCGACGATATACTTTGCAGACGTTGACAGGCTTGACCGGGTTTCAATCCACGCCCCCGCGAGGGGGGCGACACCGTATTTGTGGCATCTTCCGTCTTGCCGTTGTTTCAATCCACGCCCCCGCGAGGGGGGCGACCTACGCTTCCGGGGGCCTGTACCTGAACGGCACGTTTCAATCCACGCCCCCGCGAGGGGGGCGACCAGCGCCGTGGACACATCAATTTGTTAAGCCAAGTTTCAATCCACGCCCCCGCGAGGGGGGCGACGTTTCTCTCAGTCCGTCAGAGCGCGACGAGCTGTTTCAATCCACGCCCCCGCGAGGGGGGCGACAAGTCCCCGCGAAGCGTCAGTGCGTTTGTATACGTTTCAATCCACGCCCCCGCGAGGGGGGCGACGGCTGTTGGTGGGTATAATAATAATGCATTTGGCGTTTCAATCCACGCCCCCGCGAGGGGGGCGACCCAGACCAACCCACTCAAACGCGCTTTTGTGGGTGTTTCAATCCACGCCCCCGCGAGGGGGGCGACGTTGTCGGAGGTGAACAGCAACGTGTCGCCGTAGTTTCAATCCACGCCCCCGCGAGGGGGGCGACTACTGGACTTGCGCGCCGGCGGGCCATACGTCGAAGTTTCAATCCACGCCCCCGCGAGGGGGGCGACGGAGTTTACATCCGCGTCGTCCGGCAGTTTCAGTTTCAATCCACGCCCCCGCGAGGGGGGCGACGTCGCCTCGCTCATCACCCCGCAGCGCGAACAGGTTTCAATCCACGCCCCCGCGAGGGGGGCGACCGTGACAAGGTCGGCCCCCGGCATGCGCGCGTGTTTCAATCCACGCCCCCGCGAGGGGGGCGACCCCACGCGATCCATCCCTTGCTGATGCAGTGCTGTTTCAATCCACGCCCCCGCGAGGGGGGCGACTCGCACGTCGCGTTTGCGTCCCGCCAGCATCCGTTTCAATCCACGCCCCCGCGAGGGGGGCGACGATATACTTTGCAGACGTGGACAGGCTTGACCGGGTTTCAATCCACGCCCCCGCGAGGGGGGCGACTCGACAAGCCTGCAAGGTCTATTGCTGCGCTCGCGTTTCAATCCACGCCCCCGCGAGGGGGGCGACATGGGCGGCGGCTGACTCGACAACCAACCATCTGTTTCAATCCACGCCCCCGCGAGGGGGGCGACTGTAATTGACCGTGTAATAATTGCGATAATAAAGTTTCAATCCACGCCCCCGCGAGGGGGGCGACCGAGGGTTGCGCACAGGTTAAGGGGTGGCAAAAGTTTCAATCCACGCCCCCGCGAGGGGGGCGACGGGCTTTATTTTTGACATGGACAGCGGCCACGGTTTCAATCCACGCCCCCGCGAGGGGGGCGACGCATCCTGCACGCGGAGAAAAGGAACGGCGTATGTTTCAATCCACGCCCCCGCGAGGGGGGCGACACAGGCTGGACCGGGAGATATGGCTTGCCGGCGTTTCAATCCACGCCCCCGCGAGGGGGGCGACTACTTGTTGAGGATACTGCTACAACGGAGGTCGTTTCAATCCACGCCCCCGCGAGGGGGGCGACCAGGCGCATTTGTAACCCGTTCCCTGTCAAAATAGTTTCAATCCACGCCCCCGCGAGGGGGGCGACCTCAACGGCTCAAGCGCACTGGACTGGGGCGTCCTGTTTCAATCCACGCCCCCGCGAGGGGGGCGACAACCAAAAAAAGGAGTAAGGGAAATGGATAACGAGTTTCAATCCACGCCCCCGCGAGGGGGGCGACGCGGTGAAGTCGCTGGGGTTCACCTTGTTTATGTTTCAATCCACGCCCCCGCGAGGGGGGCGACTAACGGACAGCTAACGACTAACAAGAATGTAAAGTTTCAATCCACGCCCCCGCGAGGGGGGCGACCCAGCGCAGGGCAAGTCTTTGCTGATGCTGAATGTTTCAATCCACGCCCCCGCGAGGGGGGCGACAGAAGGCCACAAAAACGATTGCCATTGATGAAGTGTTTCAATCCACGCCCCCGCGAGGGGGGCGACTCCGTTGTGGCGGTATCCTCAACAAGCACAGGCACGTTTCAATCCACGCCCCCGCGAGGGGGGCGACTCGCCCGTCAACAAGCCGGGTACAGAATGGCTGTTTCAATCCACGCCCCCGCGAGGGGGGCGACAGTCATAATATAAGTGTTTGCGCTGTAGAGGTCAATATCATGAAATGCACGAACCGAAAATGATTTCCATAATTTGATCGCAATAATCAAGCATCCGGTTTTTTGATAATGCGTATTCAATTGTCAATGAACGTGTTATGTTTTTCCGCGAACCGACCGGGCATTCCATGAGTGATACAGGTTCGCGGACACAAAAAAATGAGGGCGCAGTGCAGTGCAAAGGGCCGGAACAGCATCATATGATAAGTGGATCATTTCGAATATCCAATGTGGGTTTGGCTCCTTGATGTTCAACCCTTCTTTGCCAGTTGGAGCCCAAATAGTAATAACGCAGGCTGTCTGAGCCGGGATCGTAGATTCTTTCCAACTGATTCTTGAGCTTGACCCACTGGCCAGGATCGACATCGCACTCAAAAACAGAATTCTGAACGCGTTGTCCATAGTTGAGGCAAATTTTGGCGATTCTGCGCAGTCGGGCGCGTCCGGCTTTATCAATGGTCGAGACATCGTAGCTTACCAGTACCATCATAACAGATTACCTCCAGAAGAATGCGGGATAGCCATCCAGATCACCACGGATATAACGCGCCATGAGCAACGCCTGCGCGAACATCAGCATCCCGATGGGCACGGGTTCATTTAAATAGGGATGCCGGAGTTCATCTTGTTTGCGGGATTGGTAAGCGGTCAGTACTTCTTTGCGCGTCGCATCGTTCATTTCCACCGCGCCACTTTCAGTGGATGTGAACCCCCTGGCGTTAATTTGCTTTAAGTTGATGAGTGACAACACCAGACGATCAGCAAAGAACGGACGGAACTCTTCCATCAGGTCAAGGGCCAGGCCGGCGCGTCCGGGCCGATCACTGTGCAGAAAGCCCACCTGGGGATCGAGTCCGACGGCTTCAAGCGCGCCCGCGCAATCGTGCGCAAGCAGCACATAGATGAAAGACAACAGCGCATTAACCGGATCGGTGGGGGGCCGTCGATTGCGCGCCGAAAAACTCAGCTCCGGCTTCCCGGCGGTGATCATGTGATCAAAGACACCAAAGTACTCGCGGCCCGCATCGCCTTCGCAGCCGCGCAAGGATTCCATGTTATCGACACTGCGCACAGCATCGATAACGCGGCTCAGGCGAAGGATGACAGGCGTGAAGGGATCGTCTTCGAGTTTGTCGGCATGATCGCGAAGCGCACGCTGCAGGACCGTTCGCGCATTGGCAATTTTGGCGCAAACAAAAGTTTTCGCCAACGTCAGGCGGATCGCCTCATCGTCAGCCATGCGATATTGCGCGCGACGCAAACGGACATTGCCGGACACCTTGCCGGTCACTCGGGCCAGAAAACGACCGTTTTCGGTCAGAAAGCTGATGAGCACTTGATTTTGCGCGCAATGTGCCATCAGAAAAGGGCTGCAGAGGACATTTCCAAAGCAGACGATACCGCCAAGCGTATGGATCGGCACGCGCAACCGCACGGTCTTTTCTATGGAAACGACGACGGATTCTCCCTCCTTGTTGAGATAAGCGCCCTGCGTGGTAACAAACAGCGTGTTCAGGAATTTCTTCATTCGGACAGCATCCTTTCGAGGTATTGGGCGACATTCCCGCCCTCAAGGAAAGCGCGTGGACGGCACAGATCGTAGAGCGAACAGGCCTCGCACTTGCGACGCTCATACTCCGGGGTCGGGGTGATGCCAGAGCGAATCAATGCATGCAGGCGCTGGGCAGTTTCGGCGGTCGAGGCGCGCAGCGCATTATCCAGGGGGACCATTAATCGCCGATGGGGTTTGCCATAGAAAAGCGCCCCTTCCGGAATGTGCGTGCTGAGCATTTCCTCCAGACAGAGCGCCTGCGCGCAAAGTTGGATTTTGTCGCAGTCAGAGGGTTTGGCGCGTCCCCGCTTATACTCGATAGGGTATGGAACTTCCGATCCATCATCCTGTCGATGAAACTCGACGATATCGGCCTGTCCAATCAGCCCCAACTCGAGTGACCGGATACGCAAGCCCCGGGCAACCCGCACCCTGCCCCGCTGCTCCGCGCCGAGTTCATGAACCCGTTCATGCATAACACGGCCCTCAGCAGTAAATCGGTTTTCATCCCAAAGCTGCTCGATATGGATCAATGCGCACTGTCGCTCGCAGAATATCAGATGCTGGAGCGCGGAAATCGGGAGCAAATCCTCTTCCGTCCAGTTTTTATTGTCCGACATGGCTGACTCCGCTTTTTGCGTGATATTGCGCGTTCCCGGCACAAAGCATAGCGCGCATTCTTATTTGATCATATCGAGTTTCCGCATAAGTGTTTCCCGCATATGCGGCTTGTCGGCCGGATAGAGCGAAATGAGTTTCTTGCCTTGCTGCTGATAGAGCTGCTGCTTTTTGAGCATGCCGATTTTGTAATCGGCGGTGTCCATGCCCCAGTATTCGATATAGACATCGAATTCAGGGAGATAGAAATCCGGCCGAATGGCATAGCCATCGAGTATGCGGAAGCGCTCGTCATAGCGGTAGCTGATGGTTGCGGCATGAAGCGCCTCGCAGATCAGGCGTTCGCCGTCGGACTGCACCCAGGCGCCATCCTTGGCGCGGATATTTTTCTGCAACTCGACTTTGGTCTCGAAGTTGCGTCGCTCAAGGAAGACTTCGTCGAAGCAATAGTTGCAGAACGGACGCTGAAAGGCCTTTTGTGAGCGGGCGAATTCATCGTGTTCGAGGCGAACGCCGCAGCGCTGACAGGTGTGCACGGCTTGCTTTTGCGCTATATCTACCGAAGCGCGGATTACTTTGCCAGCGGTCAACACTGATCGTTTGACATAATCCATTTCTGATGCATTGCGGTACAGATCACGCAGATCGGGCAGTGCGTCTTTCGCATCAGCTCCAAAGGCGCTGAGGGCCTTTGCTGTGTATTGCCGAACCTGAGGATGCGCATCCCCCAGCAGGGGAATCAGCGCCTTCACCGCCGGTTCGGCAGGAATGATCCCGGCAAGCTTGCCCATCGCAGAGGCCGCGAGACGCCTGACCAGTGCAGAAGATGAACGCACCAGTTCAGTCAGCTCCTCAAAGGCCTCAGCACGCCCGCTTTTTCCCAGTTCGGTCGCGCGCGCTGCGAGTTTACGTTCGTTTTGAATATCCATGACTTGTTACAATTCTCAGAAAATCCCCACTGCGTCAAATCCGTAACAAGCCAGCCTGACGCAGTGGAGGTTTTCAATTCTCGTCTTAGAGCATCTCGATCAGTTCGACGCCGACGGGCGGCGCGCCGAGCGTGACCGTATAGTCCGCAAAAGAACGGGGCGGCTGATCGTCGCGGTTCTTTTCGACACCCACCAGCTCGAAGAGCTTCTGCGCGGGCGCGTTGCCGAGTTCGCCGTCATGCTTGAAGACGATCAGCTTGCGCACGGCCATTTCGCCGCGGGCCGCCGAGCGATCGTGGTCGAACATATTCAGGAGGGCATTCCAGAAGAGTTCAAGGTCTTCTTCTGAGAAGCCGGTCTGTTTCGCGAGCGGCGCGGAGATATAGCCATGCGCGCGGTAGAGCCCGTAGGGCACTGTAAATTTGCGGCCCATCGTACGGTTGTCGCCGTGCTGTTTATCGGCTTCCGCCTGCGTGGCCACCGCCATGCGCGTAATCGAGTGCTCGCCGGTGAATATCCGGTCTTCGCTGCGCGCGAAGGTGAACTGCACGGGCCCCCTTACCTGTCCGCAGTTGAATTCTTTCAGCGACATAACAGCGCCGAATGCGCGGACATCGTAGAAATTTTTACACATCCAGGCCTTGGCCTGCTCGACTTGCGAAGCCTCCTTTTTTTCATCTGCATCCAGGGCCTCGTAGGCCTTCTTCTGCTGATTGGTCAGGACCGCCTTTTCCTTGATGTAAATCTCGAAGGGGGGCTGCTCGCCTTTGACCAGTGCGATGTAGTTGCGCACCTTGCGCTTCAGGCAGACATCGGTTACCAGACCGTTGCCCGTTTCTGGATCGATGCGCGGCAGGTTGCCGGCATCCGGGTCGCCGTTGGGGTTGCCGTCCTTGACATCGAACAGCATGACAAATTCATAACGGTTGTTGATGGGGGTACTCATGATTTTTCTCCTTCGTTAGCAGATGGTTCCTGTTCTTTCTTTGTGAAGAAATCCTGGCGCTGATGATAATAACCAATGGCGAAGCGCCCCTGGTCTTCGAGCGTCAGGGTCGCCGGGAGACCGGCGGACGGCAGCTTGTCCATAACCTCCTGCAGCAGCTTATCGAGCCAGACCGTACTCTTGCCGCTGTTGCGGATTTTGGCCAGGTGATGAACGGCCAAGTCCTGAAGCCGCTTAAACGTCACCAACGGCGAACTGCACGCGGCGCCGAAATAGGTATCGCGAATGGTTTTGTTGAGGCCCGTTTGGGCCTGCTCCTGAATACGTTCGAGGACGGCAAAAAGCCTCCCGAGTACATATCCGATGTTAACGCTATCTTTATCGAGCGACATATGTATTTCCTCCTTCTCATTGGTTCGGTTCATTCTTCGATCGCGTTCCAAAACACCCTTGATAATAGCGGCCCGCGGATGCGTGACGCGCTGTTCGGCTTTGCAGCGTCGGATGGCATTCGCCAGCAGTGTCCGGGGATACGGCGCATCCGTCAGCACAGCCCGCATGAGATCGCCCCCCAGATTCGGCGGGATGTTGTCCGCCTTGCCTTCCGTCGCCGTGCTGGTCAGCAGCATAAACAGCGAAAGGAACTCGCGGTCGTGTGGCGCGCGTACAATAGCGATATCCCCGAAGTGCCGCACGATGCGCTCCTTGAAGTCACGGATCGACCCCTCGCACCAGAAACGCACAGCGATGCGCGCGGCATTTGGCGCCAGCCCCAGCACGAAAAACGGCAGATCGTCTTCTATAGGCGTAACACCGGTCTTAACGGCATTGAACAGGCTGCGAAGCTTGCCGCTGGCATCCTCCTCGCTTTCGGCAGACACACTGCCCAGGAAAAACGAAAAATCTTCCTCGAACGGGCAGGCCTGCTTCGCCCAGAAAACCGTGCTGGCGTCACCCACCTGGATGCGCTGCCGCGACCCTTTGCGCAGAAGATGATTCAGGGCCTTGGTATAGGCCGTTTCCGCTTTGTGCCCGATAGGTGCGTTCAAGCCCTGCTTCTTTCCAAAAGAACAGAACGCACTCAGATTGAACGACACGATATTGGCGCCGGAGGTTTGCGCCCCCCAGACGCCCTTGATGGCTGTATGCAAGGAGGCCGGCACATCCAATTCGCCCGTCACGGCACATGCCTGACAGCTTTCGCCGTCCGTTTCGTTGCTTTTTTTGATGAATTCAACGATTACCCCTCTCTGGGCGATCAACTGGTCGTCATTTTCGAGGACAAAACTCAAATTTGGCCGATTTTCGACAATTTCGGCCCAAATTTCGGGATTTTTCGCTGAAACATATGAAAAATCGGCATTTTTTATGAATTTTCGCACGGCTTGAAGTCCTTCATCAGCGAAATCGGACGGAAAAGTGTCGGAAATCCGCTTTTTGAAGGCGAAAAAGGCATCTTGAGCGCGTTTTTTATCTCTGTCTGAATCACTTTTCGGTACGCCAAAGACATATTCAGGATTGTCCCAGAGCAAGTTGGCCTTGATCCCTGCTGCTTTTTTCTCGCCTTGTGGCACCAAAAATTCGCGGGCGGACTTCTTTTTCCCCTCCCCTGTTCGCGTATCGCGCAGGTTGACAAAGTCGCCATTGCGATTGATGACGATCAGGAAAGGAATCGCCTTCCGCTCGAAACCTGGTGGCGCGATGTTGCACGCCGGGTCATCGAGAAGGCGTTCATAATAATCGGCGAGAGCCTTGAGGATCATGAGCGCACCTCCACGTTTTGCAGATCGAGTGAGCCGCGCTCGAGGCGCGCATGGAAGAATTGCGGCAGGGGTTCATCCCCTGAATAATCCAGGTCGTAGAGCATCCATCCAAGGTCCTTCGTGTCGGCGATCGGCGGCGGGCCCTCGGTATTTTGGGGAATGAATTCGAAACTGACCGCAAACTCGCGGCATCCGAAATAGGGCCGGTGAAAGCATTGTCCGGCGGTCGCCCGACGAATGAACATCTGCTCGAATTTGGTGACTGAGTCGTCGGCTCCCGCCTTATCCGTCAGTTCGAACGCCGCATGGATGACATAAGCGACATCGCGCAGGAAAAGACCGGCGCGCTGCTGCCGATGGTCCTCAATAAAGAGCCCCAGGTCACCACCGCCCTTCTTCATCGCCGATTTGACGGATCCGGCGGGGATCACGGCGCCGACTTCGTTGCGGCGGACCGATTCCCACCGCACCGGATTCAGGACATCGATGCGCAGGACGTTCCAACGGATAGCGGGCTTCCATAGGATGGCCTCGAGAATACCGCGTGCCGACGAAGGCGTCATCACCTCATAGGAAACACGCTCGACTTTCATCTCCGGGCGGGTGAAACAGGCATTCTCACCCCAGACCCGCAAGCGAAATGGGTTGCTATTCATTTATTCCTCCTTTTTCTATTGGTCATGAACAAGTAAAGTTCGCTGCTTAAAAAGTCAGCATATAAAATCCTCCGGGTTGGTTTGGCCCGCTTCATCGGGTGGGATGAAGCCGTATTTTTTGTTGTAGAAGAGGGGGTTGAGAGTGAAAAGGTTTGGAAAATCGTGGACGGGGTGGATGTCGTCGCGTTGGCGCATGAGGTCGTGCAGGGATTTTTCGATGGTAATGGTGTAGCGTTGGAGTTTTCGGAGCAGGAATCGTACATTCCAGGGGGGTTCGTGAAGATTATCGATGATTTCGAGGGCTTTGCCGTATGGAACGATGACCGGGCGGGTCCAGTCGTCGCGGATGAGGCGAAAATCGGCGGCAACGGAGCGATAGGCGTAGTTGAAGCCGCCCGAAAGCCGTTCAAGGATGCCAAATTGGTCCAATTTTTCCTCTCCGAGCTGCCAGAAGCGGGTTTTGAAGTAGTTTTCGATGGTTTCGGGCGCGAAAATGGCCGAAAGTTCGCCCGAAAGGGCTTCCTGGGCGATGTCGGCGGCAGATTTGACGTATTGGGGCTGGTTTTCAGGCACAAAAATGACGGTTTTTCCTTTTTGGGGGCGTTTTCCTTCGCGGTTGCAGCGTCCGGCGGCCTGCGCGATGGAATCGAGGCCCGCGAGGGCGCGGTAGACGATGGGGAAATCGAGATCGACGCCCGCCTCGATCAACGAGGTGGTGATGACATAAAAGGGCTCATTCGAGTCGTTCAGTCGCTTCTTGATGTCGTCGAACACCCGAAACCGGTGTTCGGCGCACATATTGGTCGATAAATGGACGGTTTTTTCGTTCGGAAGCTCGCGGGCAAGTGTGCGGGCGTCTTCTTTGCGATTTACGATGCATAAAACGGCTTCTTTTTCGCTTTTCAGGGCTTCGAGGAGCGTTTTTTGGTCCGAAACGGCCATTTTTTGGTCCAGAAGTTGGATTTCGGTCCTTTTCAGGCGCTCCGCGAGGCCCGAGGGGTCGCTGACGATCTCGGTGACGTGTTCAAACCCTTCCCTGAAGCGAAAATCGAAGCGGTCGGCGTGGTTCAGGACGGGTTGTGTGGCGGTGCAGAGCACGGGGGTGACGCGATAGAATCGCTGCAATTCGCGAATGGCGAAGACGCAGGGTCGGAGGAATTCGGGTGGAAGGCACTGCGCTTCGTCGAAGATGACGACGCTATTGACCATGTTGTGCAGTTTTCGGCATCGACTGGTCTTGCAGGCGTAAAGTGACTCGAAGAATTGTACGGCGGTGGTGACGATGATCGGCGCATCCCAGTTTTCGGCGGCGAGGCGGCTGCGGCTGGTTTCGGCGTCTTCGTCATCAAGCGCGATGTTCGAATGATGCTCGATGACGGCGTTTTCGAAACCGGGGATCGCGCGAAAGACGCCAACGGTCTGCTCGATGATGCTGGTGTAGGGAATGACGTAAATAATGCGGCTTTTTGCGTGTTTGACGGCATGACGCAGCGCAAAGGCCATCGAAGAGAGGGTTTTCCCGCCGCCGGTGGGCACCGTGAGCGAAAAAACGGTCGGATCGAGGTCCGCCGCGCATCGGCATTGCGCCAAGACTTCGTTTCGTACGACGTTAACGGGCGTTTTTTGGGCGTTTTTTGTCACATTTTCCAAAAAATGGTCGAATTTTGCCGCCAAAACGGCCAAATCGGGATATTTTTCGCGTTTTTTGGCCTTTTCGGGGGTCATAAAGGCCTCGGTATCGAGAAAATCGGCATCGACGAGGCAGGAGAAGAGCATACGGATAAAAAAGGCGGGTGAAGCGTCTTTGGGGATGGCCTGGGCGGGTCTTTGATGGTTGCGGATAGCGTCGGGGACGTTGAGGAGGACGGGGTCGGAGCGTTGGGGGTCGAGCATTCTGGCTTGGAGAGCGGCGGGGCCGGATTTATCGCTGTCGTAGTCGGCCAGACCGGCGTGGTGCCCCATGATGAGCCAGGCGAGCAGGCGGTCGGTGTTATGCCATTCTTTGAGGGTGGCAAGATGGGCGCCGGCGTCCGAGTGCACAACACGTCCGGGCGTCGTTTCGATGTGCGCTTCGATGCCGTTGGCGTCGTACAATTTTTTCTGGAAGGCCGGGGAGTACTTCCCGAGATCGTGCCAAAGCCCGGCAAGGAACGCCCACTCATTTCCGCCAAACGGCGAGGCAAAATCGGCGGACGACTTCGCTACCCCGTTCAGGTGCGCCTCGAGCGTCTGCCATTCAGACGGCGCCTTGCCCTCAAGGCTGTGGGCATAAAAAGGCATTGATCCCTTGAACGAACTCAACACAATCTCTTCACGCACATCCCTTGGGCGCATGGTTTTCGTAACCTCCTTTGTGACCCCAAACATCTCAGGATCAGGAAGAGGGTAGCGTGTGACCGGCCCCAGGACAACCTCTTTTATGCATCGCGTGTAACTTCTCAATCAAGTTTTTTATAGACCGGATTAACCCGCCTTCGTCTGTGACTACGGCGTGGCACGCAGGATTAACAGGATAAATAAGATTAACTATCCTGTTTATCACAGGCAGTGCAATAAGATGTTTAAATGAGCGGAATGCAGGGTTTCGGCTATTTGCTGCTGTCATGCAAAATCCTGTATATCCTGTTAATCCTGTCAAAAAAAATGATTCACAGCGACAATGACTCTTTCCTCGCCAGCTCCCGGCAAATACTTCATTGTGCCGCTTCCCAGTCCCGGTCGCCTTCCGGGGCATCAAAATCTTCGGAAAGATACTGAACCGTTCCTCGTAATCCTCCCCAGCAATCGGGATATCCTTTTTCCATGGCCGGCCTCATGACTGCTTTTCGTTGCCGCTGCCGTAGAGGGCGTCGTAGGCGCGGCAGGCCGGGCATTCGGCTTCGGCCTTGCGCATGGCCTTGGCATAGGCGGAGTCTGGAAAGGCGCGCGCGGCGATGCAGAACGGGCACACCTTGCACAGAAAGGCCAGGACTTTGGTCTTGCCGTCCGGGGTTATGGGCTGTTGTGTTTCTTCCGCGGAACGTACATTATCATTTTCACTCATGTTCACCCTCCGTGTTAGCGGTTTAAGGCCACAGCCACTGCTGTCGCCCGATTCGTATTTATAGGCGATCTGTCCGGCTGTTTCGACCTTTATTATCAGAAATCTTGGCGAATCAAGACGCTTGCATATCCGGGATTTTACGGGATAATCTCCGGCAGATTGGAAGAACAGGATGCG
>RZZM01000585.1 GCA_009929845.1 Spartobacteria bacterium | reverse complement strand
TGCGCGGCAGGCTGAAGCCTGAACAACGAACGGGCAGGCTGTCGCCTGGACAACCCACCGTTTCGACGGGTTGTGACCGTGGTGTTAACTTCCACGAGGTAAGTAATTCTGACTTTGCTGTTCGTCGATTCCTAATCGTACAGTATCTGTGAAAATCCATGCAATCTGTGGGCGCTTAAAATTACATTGCCCCCCGGTGGGCAATCCGGCATACTGCAAAACATGGAAACTGATGTAATGAAAAATAAGCAACCTGTGGCGTTATGCGCGGTGTGCGGCGGGATTGCGGCGTACAAGGCCGTTGAGGTGGTCAGCCTCCTGCGCAAAAAGGCGTTTGATGTGCATGTGGTGATGAGCCGGTCGGCCCAGCAGTTTGTGACGCCGCTCACCTTCCAGGCGGTGCTGGGTCGCCGGGTGATAACCACGATATTCACGATGCCCGAAGGGGATACCCACGAGGAAATCTATCCGCACCTGTATCCGGCTTCAACAGCGGACCTTTTTATCCTCCTTCCGGCCACGGCCAACAGTATCGCGAAGATTGCGTGCGGCATGGGCGATGACCTGGTCTGCGCCAGCGCGCTGGGCCTGGGGCCTGATTGCCAACGCTTCTTCTGTCCGGCCATGAATACCCATATGCTTCGAAAGCCTTCCGTCCAAAAAAATATACGTACCCTGGTGGAGCAGGGATGGATACAGATCGGCCCCGGCGACGGCAACCTGGCCTGCGGCACGACCGGCACGGGCCGGATGTCCGAACCCATGGATATCGTGGACGCGGTCGGTCGGTCGTTGTCCGCTCGTGAAACCCTTTCCGGGAAACGGGTGCTGATCCTGTCGGGACCCACCCACGAACATCTGGACCCGGTGCGCTATATCAGCAACGCGAGCAGCGGAAAAATGGGCAAGGCCCTCGCGGAGGCCGCCGCCGAACGCGGGGCGTCCGTCGAGATGGTCACCGGTCCGGTGCCAGCCAACCACCTGCCAATGGGCGACACCGTCCATATCCATCACGTTACAAGCGCGGCGGATATGCTGGAGAAAGCGGGCGAGCTGTTCGCGGGGGCGGACGCGGTCCTCTTCGCAGCGGCTGTTGCGGACTACACACCGGCTGATCCCCGCCGGACCAAGGACCCCAAGACACCCGGCGATATCTCCCTGAAACTCACGTCGACGCCCGACATCGCCCGCACCCTGTGCGCCGACAAAAAGCCGGGACAGGTCGCGATCGGGTTTGCCCTGCAGGACCATGAGGCCGAGCAGCGCGCACGGGAAAAACTGGCGCAAAAACACCTGGATGGGATTGTGCTCAACGCCACCGAGGCCATGGGCGCCGACGCGGCCACCTATGCCTACCTGGCCAAAGGCGCTGACGCCTTTGCCCCCTGGGGCGCCATCAGCAAACCTGATTGTGCCCGGAACATCCTGGACCAAGTCGTCGCCCTGCTCCAGGACCGCTGACGGTTTTGCCATGCCAGATCATTCATATACCTATCTGTTCGGGCCCGTTCCCTCGCGTCGCTTCGGACGCTCGCTGGGCGTTGACCTGCTCCCCTTCAAGACCTGCACACTCGATTGCCTTTTCTGCGAATGCGGACACACTACGGCGCATACCACCCTGCGCAAAGAATACGTGCCCACGCAAGATGTCCTGCATGAACTGGACCTCTGGCTGATAAACGATGGAAAGGCCGACGTCATCACCCTGGCCGGTTCCGGGGAGCCGACGCTTCATACCGGCTTCGGCGACGTGCTGGCCTTTCTCAAGGAAACCACGTCCATCCCAACCGTGCTGCTGACCAACGGCACCCTGCTGCATCTTCCGGAAGTGCGCCGCGCCGCCTGTGCGGCCTCTATCATCAAAGTGTCGCTCAGCGCCTGGGACCACCCCTCATTCATCACCGCCCACCACCCCGCCGGGGGCATCACCTTCGAGCAACTTGTGGAAGGTGAACAACAGTTGCGCCGGGAATTCGATGGGGAATTATGGATGGAGATATTTCTCCTGCCCGGCATCAACGACACCCCGGAGCAGGCCGAAAAAATCGCTGCGATTGCCCAAACGATCCATCCTGACAGGATTCATCTGAACACCGTGGTTCGTCCCCCGGCGCAGGCCACTCTACAGCCTGTTTCGGAACAGACGCTTCA
>RZZM01000584.1 GCA_009929845.1 Spartobacteria bacterium | reverse complement strand
TTTTTTATGTGTGTTGCCCGAGATGGAGATTATCCGACAAAGGACAACACGAGGCAGGTCACCGAAAAGATCAGCAACACGACGGCCAGGTGCATCAACGCTCGATTATTGGTCATCATCATAAAGCCACTCCTATGTATTAACTATTATTTAGCTCATGAATTACCACGCTCCGACCACCTTGTAAACTATTTTTTAGTTAATATTTTTGGCCGTTACCCGTTGCCGGGCAAGATTGACACCGTCGGTCTCATTTGGCATTCTGCGGCCAACGTAGATCAGGAAAAACCCCGGAAGCTGGAAGGAAGAGGCCATGCAGACGTTCGATGTAGGTGTCGTATCCACACTGAAAAAGTTTCCAATCATTGGAAAAAAAAATCCCGTTTTTTCCAATCATTGGAAAAATCACGTAAAAAGTTTCCAATCATTGGAAAAAAATTCCCCGTTTTTTCCAATCATTGGAAAAATGCCCAAAAAAGTTTCCAATGGTTGGAAACTTTTTTTTGTCGCGCTGGCGGGGCTTCCGTTGTCCGCGCAGGCCCTCTCAAGCGGTTATTTTTATGAGCAGACGAATTATGTTGTAAGCAGTCCGTATGGCGTGAAGCTGGGCGACCTGGACGGGGATGGCGACCAGGACCTGGCGATTGCGCGACCGGTCGGATCGCTCGTTTTCACGAATGACGGCGGGGTTTTTTACAATTCGGGGCAAACGCTCAATAATTGGTACGAGTTGGATGTGGCCGATTTCAATGGGGATGGCGCGCTGGATGTGTATGGCGGAGGAGAGTCTTCCGGTCGGGTGTGGACGAACAACGGGCACGGCGTGTTTGCGGCGTTCGGGCCGACGACAACCAATGCCTACACCATGAGGTGCGCGGCGGACGATCTGACCGGCGACGGCTATCCCGATGTGGTGGTCGCCAACTGGGATGGCCCGTCAAAAGTCTGGACCAACGATGGCACCGGACGGTTACTTTACAGTGAATCCATATTCGACACGAATGCCTACACCGTCGCGCTGGGCGACCTGACCGGCGACGGCTTCCCGGATGCCGTCTGCGGGGACGCGGATTCCTGGTTGCTGGTCTACACCAACAACCGGAGCGGTAAGCTGGTCTACGACCTTCAAAACCTGGCGATGGGCACAGCGCACGGCGTCTCGGCGGTGATCGGGGATGTCAACGGCGATACATACGCGGATGTCCTGCTCGGGGAATACGGCGCTGACAGCCAGGTCTGGACCAACAATGGCGCCGGGAAACTGTCCAATACGGGCCAGTCGCTGAATTCATTAAATGTCAACGACGCGTTGCTGGCGGATGTCGACGGCGATGGCGACCTGGACGCCATTTTGACGCAAACGATATATGGTCCCGCGGTCTGGATCAACAATGGCGCGGGTGTTTTTACGCTCCGTCCGCACAGTTTTTCGAACAGCGGCAGCACCTGGGGAACCTGTGGCGATGTCGATGGCGACGGGGATGTGGATATTGTCGTCAGTGATTTGGGCAACCGGGTGCGCATTTACATCAATGAGTGGTCAAGGATGACAGTCCTGGGCACGAACGGCAGTGAGGTAACCAACCAGGCGGCGGCTTCGGTGGCGTCAGGAACGGATTTTGGCGGACCGCATGAACCGGGCATCGTTTTCACCAACACCTTCACGATCACCAACAGCGTGCCGGTGCGGCTTGATCTCAAACCGGCGGTTACGAACGGCGCGGGCGCGAGCCAGTTCCGTGTGATCGGCCTGGCGGGCACGGTCGGCGCGCAGGGCGCGTCCACCTTCCAGATTCACTATCGACCGACCACGCCCGGCGTTGTCGAGGCGAGTGTTCTCATTACGAATTCGAGTTCGAATGCGGTGTTTGTGCTTCATCTTCGCGGAGAATCGTCCTGGCCCGCCCTCACCAACACCTCGCCCGCGAACGCGGCGCCGTCGGTCGGGGTCGCGCTCAATTTGAGCGCGCAGGCCAATCAACGGCTGGCGGCGGCGACCCTCACCAGCAACACCTTTCTCCTGCACAGCGACCAACGCGGTTTTTTGCCAGGGGGCCTCTCCTACAACGATGCTACGCGCACAGCGACGCTGAATCCCACTGATATATTTCTGCCGGGCGAGCGACTCTTCGCCCAAGTCACGCGCGGTGTCAGCAATGCCTGG
>RZZM01000583.1 GCA_009929845.1 Spartobacteria bacterium | reverse complement strand
AGCCCCCAACGGGCATACGCGTCAACCTAAGAAAAGAGTATCTCCATTACATATCTTCATTGGCAATGAATCTTCATCATATTTACTTTTTTGCGGGAGGGTCGCTGTCCTCAGCGACTTGTCCAGCCTAAGGAATCGCTACCCCGGCGATTCCGGACGAATCAGATCCAACCATCATGTTATTCCAGCGAAAGCGGCCCTGCGTGCATTATATAAGGAATTGTTCTATTAGTTAGAAGACATTGAGGACCCGCCTTCATGTATTACGGCGTGCCAAGCAATGTCCCTCCCAAATCTGTCCCATTAGAATTCGTCACTTTTGTCTTATAAGGAATGATTTATTGACAAAGCTAACGATCAAAGTTCGCGACAAAGTTGATTTCTATCCTTAGGTTGACGCGTATGCCCAACGGGGTGGCCTCACCGTAGCCACGGGCAACGCCCGAGGGGCTGATCAATACGTCATGGTGTCCTGAAGGGGCCCTTCAATCCGCGTCGAGTGGTGGGTGTTGAGGAAGCCCTTCAGGCTTCAATTCATCTCCTTACCAACCCAGAGCGGCGGAGGGATATGGAAAAATATCTTTCATCTCAGCAGGTGGCCGTGTACTATAATCTTTCAGTTGCTTAGCCATATAAGTGTGGAGGCTGGAATGAGAATATGTATGTTTGCGATGGTTGCGGGGATGTGTGTTGTTGCTTTCTCTTTTACCGGGGCGGATGTGGTGGTGTTTACCAATGATGCGACAATAGCCCGGGATGATTATGGGTATGAAGGAGATGATATCATCGTCTCCAATGGGACGCTGACCATTGAGGGGGCGCATGCCTTCAGTACCCTTTCGGTGTATTCCAATGGGTTCATTGAGCAGTATGGCGAGGCGGAGCTGGGCGCGCAGGGTCTGTTCCTGGACCGGGGGACCTTTACCCTGGGGGGCGGATGTCTGCTGAATGTCTCCAATACAGTTCTGTTGACCAATGAGGCGCGACTGATTGTGCAGTGTACAAACCTGTATATTAGCGGAGATGAGCGGTGGGGCGGAATCGGCGCGACAATACAGGCAAGCAACCTTATTGTTGCCACGGGCTGTGTTGTCACGGCCGACGCGCAGGGGTATCCCTGCGTGCGTCCCGGATGGAATGGAAATGGTCCCGGTGGAGGTGGGGGGGTAACCGGCGGATATATACCGGGTGGAGGGGGCTATGGCGGCCTCGGGCAGATTGGTCACGGCGCAGCGGCCGGCCAGGTGTACGGGACGGCACATCTTCCGCGAGAACCTGGTTCCGCCGGAGGCGGCAACTATATTCCGGGAGGTTCGGCGAACAGCGGCTTGAGCGGTGGAGGGGCCATGCGACTGAACGTCTGGAATACGATGAGTCTGGATGGGGTGGTCTCGGCAAATGGCCAGGGGGAGACTTACATCTATTGTGGCGGAGGTTCCGGGGGCTCGATTCTTGCCAATGTGAATCGCCTGGTCGGCGCGGGCGCCTTTTTTGCCGAAGGGGGAAATCAGGAAGCGCACAGCGGAACCGATGGCGGAGGCGGGCGTGTGGCCGTGTATTTTCTGGATGCGAGTAATTTCACCGGCTTTGCCTCCTCTTCGGTTGCCGGCGGGCCCAGGGCGGAAGCGGGAACGCTGTTTACTTCGCAGACGGCTGTCTGCTTCTGGGATCACGCGCTGCCGCTGGCGCATGATGAACAGACCTTGGCCTGGGCCGGTATGGGGATGCGCGCGGATGAGGTATATGTCGATATAACCGCAAGTAATACAGGCGGGGTCTTTACCATTGCCTCCAACCGCTTTGTCGCGGGATCCCTGACTTGGCTGACCACCCATCTTCCCGATGCGCAGTATTTGCTTAAGGCCACGGTCTATTCGCTGGCCGATGCGGAAATTGTATCGGCTTCAACCAACGTGCTGGTGAACAATTCGGTTGCCTGGCACTCGGGGGTCATTGACAGCAATGAAACCTGGTCCAGTCAGCGGGTCCATGTGGTCGAAGGAAATGTCTTTGTCAATACCGGCGTGGTGGTGACTGTCGAGGCGGGGGCGGTTGTGAAATTCGCGCCCAACACGGCCATGATTATCAAGACCAACGCGTTGGTCGTCGCGCACGGCAGTTCCGGGAGAGAAATAACATTTACATCGCTGGCGGATGATGCGGCGG
>RZZM01000009.1 GCA_009929845.1 Spartobacteria bacterium | reverse complement strand
GCGCACCAATATATTCGTGTCCAAGCCCTTCATCGGTTTGCTCCCCCGCGCTGCTTGATTGTTTTCTTCATCGATTCAAGAGAAACGGCTTTTCTCCCGGGATTATGCAATAAACCTCGCAGTTGCGTGATATCCTGCCGGGCGGGTTTTATCACAACCGTATGATCGTCCTGAATCAGGAAATCCAGCATGTCGCCCGGATGAAGCCCCATGTATGTTCTGATCTCCTTGGGAATGACGGCCTGCCCCTTACTCGACATCGTCGCTGTTGCCATGATGCGTTCCTTTCTTACTAAATGTCTATTTCTTACTCCTTGGTTTATCAATTACCTGTCCATGTCAACCACCACGTTCGTCAATCAGGGTCTGTCCAGTTCGCCTTCCAGTCATTTTCATATTCCTTCACCGAACGTCAAGAGTAACCATTTTTCGATGGAGCGCAGCGGAATTGAAAATATGGTTTTCTCTCTTGTTCGCTTAAGGTGCCATCGTTTCTTTCAGTGATGACAAAGGAACTGCGCCTTCAGTTGATAAAGTGGAATCGGTTGTTGGTAGATCTCCCTGCCAGATTATCCTGTGAATATTCTTTTCTCGCTTAGTCCCTGGGTTGAGAAAGACGAAGGGTGGCCACATGCCGACCCACCAGTCGGTATAGTTCACCGTGATCTCTGTTACATCGGGTTGCTTTGCGGTGAGATCGAAACGAATGTATTCACCTCCGTTTGCTCCAATGTTGTAAATATGATTTGCGGTGAAGGCGAGGTGTTTGTCGGGAATGTGGTCGTGCAGGTCTATGGCGAAGAGCTTCATCGACATTGATTTCTCAAGTTCACCTTCAGCCTTTGCTTGAGCCATGACAGTGTTGTTCAGCACTTGATTCTTGTCGAGATGAAGCGTGTCGAGCAGTGCTGCTTCGGCTTCGGCAAAAGGCATCGAGTATTGCCTTGTGGTTGAGCATCCGGAAAGGAGAGGAGCTATGCCGGCAATAAGCAGCACTGCGATCACGGGCACGATTAGCATCAGCTTTGTTTTCATTTTCATCTTACTGCCAACATAGTATTAGCCGTCACGCATAGCAAAGTTTCTTTTTACATTTTCATTCCGTCCGCGGAGCAGTCTTCGGCAGGTTCGGTGAGTAAAAGAGTGCGATTCGGATTGGCGAAGAACACGCTGCCTGTCCAGTGCAGTTCCCCGAATATCCCAAACATAACCCACACTTTACTGTCGAAATGATGCAACGATCGTTGCATCGTTTCGACAGTAAAGGAATCCTTACCTCGACCGTCGACCAGAGCAGGCGAAGCGCCGCTCCGGGTTGGGAGGAAGATGGATTGAAGTGTCCCTTCAGGGCGCCATGAACGGATGATTCGTCCCCGGCGTTGCCCGTGGCTACGGTGTGGCCGCTCCGTTGGGACTGAGAACCAGAAAACGATGGGTTTTACAGGTTTCAGGTCTCAGGTTTCAGGTTTTCAGGTTTCCGGGGCGTCGCGGGTTCTTTGATGATAGACGGGGCACGGGTACAGGCCGGCTCGATAGGAATCTCGCCCTCCAGGGTTATGTTTGTACAGCAAACCTGGAGGGCGGGCTTGTCCTGCGTAGTCCCCGCGAGCGGGACGAAGAAGGATGCTCTGTAGAGCCCGGGGGCACCGCGGGTTCTTTGGGGGTAGACAGGGCACGGGTACAGGCCGGCTCGATGGGAATCTCGCCCTCCAGGGGTATGTTTGTACAGCAAACCTGGAGGGCGGGCTTGTCCTGCGTAGTCCCCGCGAGCGGGACGAAGAAGGATACTCTGTAGAGCCCGGGGGCACCGCGGTTTTTTTGGGGTAGACAGGGCATGGGTACAGGCCGGCTCGATGGGAATCTCGCCCTCCAGGGTTATGTTTGTACAGCAAACCTGGAGGGCGGGCTTGTCTGTTCGTGTTACAGGTGTCAGTTTCATTTTCCAAACGCAGTATCTCTTCGGAGGTGGATATAAAAAAAAACACCGCGATTACTTGCGAATCAATGAAAATATCATTCTGCGGTCAACGGTCGAGGTAAGGAGTTCTGAAATTAGCGCAATGGCCTGAATGAGCGTCCCTGAAACGGCGGCGCCTCTTCTCAGGGTGAGGAGTTCTCAACCTGGACCCGGTAGAAGATCTGGGCGTCGGTTTGATGGAGGGTGTCGGTGTGGGATTGGAGGCCCGTGCCGATGGAGGGGATGCCGGCCTGGAGGAGGGAAAAGGCGTCGGTCAGATTGGTGGCGAAATGGATTTCATAGAGACGCCCGTCGGCGGCCGGCCAGGAAATAACAAGACCGATGGACGGAGTGTAATCACCGGGGGTTACCTGTAAAACAGAGGTAGGATTGGTAGGATCGGTGCCGGCGACGCATTCCTGCCACGCGGTCAGGCCGTCGCCGTCGGTGTCCTCATCGGCCTTTGCCAACAGGGCGGCCAGGTCCGGTTCCTGGGTGTAGTATTCGCGCAGCCAGGGAACGGGGGTGCCGTGGGCGGCGGTTTCGTTGCTGACGGAGGCAAAGGTGGCATGGACAATGCCGGTGGCCCAGACGTTTTCCCAGAGCGAGGTGTAGGTATAGAGTCCGGCGGCGCCGGGCACGGAGGCCCCGTTGGTGGTCACGGAGGCGATAAAGTAATCGGCGTGGGCCTGGATGACAAATCCGGTCGAGCATCCGTTGGATACACTGATGGTTCCCTGTGGCGAAATTGTGCCGTCGGCCTCACAGGAGGCCATGATCAGGTAATTGGTTCCGGCGCTTTGGGTAACCTGCATGGTGACCGGAATGTTGGTGGTTCCGGCCGTTGACGCTACGCGTATCCAGGCCTGGTAGGTTCCCGGGGTTTTGCCCGCGGCGTCAAAGGTGATGGAGATGCTGTCGCCATGGCCGCCGGAAAGCGTGTTGGTGTACTGGCTTGCCGTAAGCCAGTCAACCGGCTGGTACAGGGTGAAGGCCGTGGCGCTTTGATCGCTCAGGCTCTCGTCCGGGGCGCTGATCCGTACGGCGCTGTTGGTGCTCTCGGGGGGCGGGATGGTCCAGGCGTAGCTTCCTGAATCGCTGATCTCCGTGACCAGTGCGCTCCAGGTGGTCCCGCCGTTGATGGAATAGGCCAGGTTGACTTGCTGGGTGTAGTTCTGCGACGTCCAGGTAATGGTCTGTGTCGAGCCGATGGCCCAGCTTTCCCCGCCGTCAGGGGCGGTCAGGGTCAAGGCCGGTGGCGGGGGTCCGGCGGCGGTCAACGCGAGCATCCCGGTAGCGGTGTGCGGCGCGCTGCCCCAATCATCCCCAATGAGGGTCCAGGGGATGTATATTGTACCGGTGGCCTCTGGACTGATGGCGATGGTGATGGTTCCCTGCCCGTGTTCCTCAATGGCGTCGGCCCATGCATCATCGGCAATCCAGGATACCTTCGCGCCATCTCCGGTTGTGCCGTCGAACGTCAGTCTGCCACCCGAGGTTTCCGTGATATCCGTGCCGCCGGTGACATTGAACAGCGGAGGATAATCCATATCCAGTTGCAGAAGCCACTCATCATCACTGCTGGCGTTGGTCACGGTGATGGTGAAGGTGGTATTGGAGCCGGGGGTGTATGCCGTCGGGGCTATATTGACAGTGGAGCCGGAAATATTCCGCGTGGTTGTATCGGTGAATGCCGTTGCGGAACGTGTGGGCGCGGCGCGTTCAAAGGAAATGGTGTAGGAGAGGGACGAGGCGCCTTCGCCGGCATTGGTGACCGCCAGGGCGCGTATGGTTTGGGTGTTGGTCGGCAGGGTGACATTCATCGAGGATGGGGTGACGCCCAGTTCGGCGGCGAAGGTGGAGAGTGTGCGGATTTCAGGAATGGCATTCAACGCGGTTACCGTCAGGACGACATCCCCCACGGGCGCGCTGTCGAGGTATATTGTGGCCTGACCGCTTCCGTCGGTATAGGCGCTGCCCAGCAGGGCACTGTTTTGTGACAGGGCAACGAGCGCGCCTGTTTCACCGGACACGGTGACCGGGAAGGTGGTCGAGGTGACGGAGGAGGCGCACGAGACGGAGAGGGCGTGCGGGGTCAGGGTGCGCACCTGCACGGAGGGGTCGCCGAAGATAGTCCAGGTGTTGAACATGTTGACGCCGTCGGTGGGCCAGTCATCTATCATTTTCATGGAGGCATTGAAACAGAGAGCGCCAAAGCGGGAAAGGATCTCGCCGGTCAGCAGGCGGTTGAATTCATTTTGCGCGGTCATGGGCGGGTCCCACTCCTGGTTGATGGTGGAGGCATAGATCGCCAGCGCGCCGGAGGGGGTCCCGTTGTGCGAGGCGCGCAGCCAGGCCTCCGCGAAGCAGGTATAGCCGTCAAATTGTCCGTTCACGCAGGCCACATCAAAGATAAACGGCCACGCGACGGTGTTGGTCAGCGCGTTGATATTTGCATTGTCAAATCCGGTGGTGACCCACTCAGTGATGTCCCCGTGTCCGACATAGTTGATCAGTCCGCGTCCGGCATGGAGGGCGGTGTTCACCTGCGCGACGGACGCCCCGGAGTCGTAGATTTGGTCGACCACACTGTACTGATGGGCGAGCAGATTGGTGCGTATGGCGTCCATGTGTTCTTTGTCCGATGGGCTGGAGCCCTCATCGGATGCCAGGCCGGTTGCCTGGTGATACCAGTCGCCGCCGACAACGGGATACTTTTCATACTGGATAGTGCGGGTGACCATGTTTGAAATATCCACCGCGGTGCTTCCGCTGAAGCGTCCGACAAAAATATCGGGATAGTTATCCGAACCGGCCAGTTTGCTGAAGCTGGGATCGGATGAACCGCCGGAAGCGGTCAGGGTCGGCACGTCCGCGGCGTCCCCGACCAGGAGGAGCCAGGCCAGGTTATTGGTGTTGTAGTGGCCCTGTACGTAGGTCTTTATGTTGTTGGCGGTGGACCCGGCCTCGGCCAGCGGCACGACGGTGGTGGGGATGCCCATTTGCCGTTTCCAGTCCGCCAGCGGTTCCACGCTGCTGAGCAGACTGCTTGCCGCGATAATCAGCATGTGCCCCTGTTTGTCCAGCAGGGTGTAGCGTTTAGTGTTGTCGAAGTTAAGGAAATGCCGGGCGTAGGCGGCATTGAAGGTCGCGTCGACACGTTGTGGGGGGCGTGTGCGGGTGAGGGTATTGATGCCGTCGTCGCCGGTGATATTCACGGCGACCACGACGCGCGTGAACACGCGCAGGGTCCGGGTTTGCGGGAAATATTGAGCGGGTGTTATGCGAAGGGTGACGCCCCGGTAATCCCGCAGGATGTAGGGTTCCGTGGCCGCGGCGATCCGGGTTGGCCAGGCATTCTCGTTGTACACCGGACCGAATTCGAAGGCGACCTCGGCGGGATTGATGGTGCGGGGCAGGGAGCCCTTGGACGGCGCGACAGGCGTCAGGGACAGGTCGACATATTCGTAATCCGTTACGCGTACGCTTACCTCTCCCCGGTCGGGGATGACAATACTTCGCGCGATAACCGGCAGGTCGGGGCGGCCTTTTTCGAGGCGTTGCGGCTCGCCCGCAAGGGTCAGGCGATACCAGGTGTCGCCCTCGATGGTTACAGGATCAAGCTGGAACCCGGCTATGTGGCAGGAAAGGATAAGCGACGTCGCGCTTTGTTGCTCGACCGTTACTTCCGTTACGCCTTGTGGCAGGCGCTGGTCAAGCGCCGCGCCCCCCGCAATGCCGGGGAGGAACGGCAGTAACACGCAAAGCAACCAGCCGGTCCGCACATGCCGGGGCCTTGCCGGAACAGGGAAAAACCTTTTTTTCATATCACATCGGGCTCCAATAAAATGACGATGCACACGCTGCTAACATACTATATCTTCGTCAATAATGATAACCGCTCAACTCGATTTTGTTTATGCCCACAAAGGACACATTTCGAAAAACCAGCAAAAGATATTTGAAAATTTCTTTGGCGTTACCAGGGTTGAGGGATCGCCGATGGAGAGAGTGCGATCAGGATCAGAATGGGCGGCGATTAGATCAGAACTCAGTAAATGTGGATTTTTCTCGCAAGTTGAATACTCCACGTAGTGATACATTATTTGCGTATAGATTGAAAAATCGACGGTACTCTCCCCCCGCGGCAAGCGAGGCAAGGAGTTCTGAAGGTGGACTTTAGCCCGCTGCGCACACCGAGCCGCGCACGAACAGGAAACCAACCATCCCGGCGTGACAAGTCCGTGAATCCAAAAAAGGGTTAATAAACGTCTACGAGAAACCTCTCCATATCATTGGCGTTGGTGTATACAATTAATTTAAGCCGCAACACGTTGTATGCCAGTGCATTGCATCGTTTTAGGCTTTTCGGTAAAATAAAGTCAACCTAGCGTTTCGATGACACGGCCGTGTCACGGAAACGCTAGTCGGGCGGGTTTATTTTTCAAAAAAAAGCATTCTCTATCTCCGCTTTCATATTCCTCAATTTTTGACGCGCGGAGGCTCCTTGACTTTCAGGCGTAGCATGCCCTATGCTGTCGCGCATTTGCTGGATACTGTGTCAGGAAGCTAAGGTTGGTGTAATTATGGAAGAACGTACGGGCGGTAATGAATATCGCGAGCAACGGTTGGAAAACCTGGAGCGTTTGAAGGCGCTGGGCTATGCGCCCTATGGTCGCGCCTTCCCGCGGACGGGCCGTTTGGCCGATGTGCGGGCCGGGTTTGAAGAGGGCAAACAGGTGACGGTTGCCGGACGCCTGGTGGCGTGCCGTGATATGGGCAAGAGTATTTTTGCGCATATTTATGATGGAACAGACCGCTTCCAGGTGTATGTCCAGAAAAACAAGATCGGCGAGGATGCCTTTGCGGCCTTCAAGATATTGGACCTTGGCGATTTTATCGGGCTGGAAGGTGAGCTGTTTACCACCCGTACGGAAGAGCAGACGCTGAAGGTGTCCCGGTTCGAGTTGTTATCCAAATCGCTGCTGCCGCTGCCGGAAAAATGGCACGGGCTGCAGGATGTGGAGACGCGGTATCGTCAGCGCTACCTGGACCTGGTGGCCAATCATGATGTGCGCGAGTTATTCAACAAGCGCATCGCCATGCTGCGTGAAATCCGGACCTTTCTCTTTGGCCGAGGCTTCCAGGAGGTCGAAACGCCGATGTTGCAGGCCATGGCCGGCGGCGCGGCGGCGACCCCCTTCAAGACACATTACAACGCCCTGGGATGCGACATGTTCATGCGCATCGCCCCGGAGCTGTACCTCAAGCGCCTGTTGGTGGGCGGGTTTGACAAGGTGTTTGAACTCAACCGCAATTTCCGCAATGAAGGCCTTTCGCGCACGCACAATCCCGAGTTTACCATGCTCGAAATCTATGAAGCCTTTGGCGATGTGAACTCGATGAAGGAATTGGTGCAGTCCCTGATCACGCATGTTGCGCAGACGGTGTTCGGGACGCTGGTTATCGGCGAAGGCGAACGGCGGATTGACCTGACCCCGCCCTGGCGGACGGTCGCCTACCGGGATTTGATTGTCGAAAAGGCCGGCGACGACTGGTACGGGCTTGATTTGGATGCCGCGCGGGCGCGCGCCACTTCGCTGGGCGTCGAAGTGGACCCGGCATGGGACCTGGGGGAACTGACACACGAGCTGTACGAAAAGACGATAGAGAAGACGCTCATCAATCCGACGTTTGTGACACGGTTTCCCGTTGAGTTGGTTCCGCTGGCCTCGGCCTGCGTGGACGATCCCACGGTGGTGGATGTGTTCGAGCTGGAAATCGGCGGCTGCGAGGTCGCCCCGGCCTATACCGAACTCAATGACCCCCTGGAGCAGCGGCGTCGCTTTGAAGAACAGGCCGCCGGGGACGCCTCCAAGATGGATGAGGACTTTTTGATGGCATTGGAGCACGGCATGCCGCCGGCCGGCGGGATGGGCATCGGCATTGACCGCCTGATGATTATCCTTTCCGGGGCCGAATCCATCCGGGATGTCATCCTGTTCCCGCACCTGAAACCCAAAACAGCGCCCGCGGGCGGAGAATAAACGCATGCCGCTGCCCTTTTCGCTGTTTTTGGCCCTGAAATATCTCCGTCCCAAACGGACGTTCCTGTCCATTGTGACGGTGATCTCCATCCTGGGCGTCTTGCTGGGCGTGGCGGTGTTGATTATTGTTCTTTCCGTCATGAGCGGGTTCGATGAAATGTGGCGGGACAAGATTCTCGGATTCAACGCGCACCTGACGATTACCTCGTGGGATATCATGGAGGACTATGAGACCACCCTGGAGGAAGTCGGCGCGGTTGAGGGTGTGGTCGGCGCGGCGCCTTTTGTGCAGGGGCTGGTGTTTGTGCAGCATGGGGACCGTGTGTTTACGCCGTTTTTGCGCGGGGTCGACACCGAATATGAATCCAGGGTCAGCCGTATTCCCGAGCATATGGTCAGCGGCGGGTTTTCGGTGAACGACGACGAGGTGGTCATCGGCCGCGATCTGGCGATGCGTCTTTCCGCGGGCGTGGGGGATCGCCTGCTGGTTTATTCGCCCAAGAGCTTTACCTCGATGGATGAATTGCATCTGCCTGAGGAACTGACCATCAGCGGCATCTTTGAACTGGGCATGTGGGATTTCGACATGGGGTACATCCTCACGTCGCTGGACACCGCGCGCGACCTGTACGGGCTGGACAGCGGCGTCCACGGCATCCAGGTGATGACGGTGGACCCCTATCATGCCGAGATTACCTCGCGCGCCATCAAGCAACTGTTGGGGCGCGGCTTTGCGGTGGAAACCTGGATGGAGATGAACCGGCAATTGTTCGCGGCGTTGCGGGTGGAAAAGAACATGATGTTTTTCCTGTTGATCTTTATCACGGTGGTGGCCGCCTTCGGGATCACCAACACCCTCATTACGGTTACGGTGCAGAAAACCCGTGAGATTGGTTTGTTGAAAGCCCTGGGGTTCTCCTCGGGCAGCATCATGCGCGTATTTTTCTGGCAGGGCTGGATTGCCGGGTTCATCGGCACGGTGGCCGGGATCGGCGTGGGGCTGCTGGCGCTGCGCCACCGGAACAACCTGATGCACTGGCTGACCTCCGAATTCAACATGGAGCTGTTCCCCAAAGAGCTGTACCACCTGAGCGAGATACCGGCCAGCACGGCCATATCGGATATCCTGCTCATTGCGGTTTCGGTGATGGTCATCTGTACCCTGGCCGGTATCGTGCCCGCCTACCGGGCGGCGCGGCTGGACCCTGCGAGGGCGTTGCGCTATGAATAGGCCGGGATCACCAGACCACAGTGTCAGTACAGGCAATGTGCTGTTGCGGGCCGACGCGGTCAGCAAACGGTATACCCTGGGCCGTTCGGCGCTGCCGGTATTGAAGGGGGTCTCCCTCGAAGTGCGGCACGGGGAAACGGTTTCGATCATGGGGGCCAGCGGCGCGGGCAAATCCACCCTGCTGCATGTCCTGGGCGGCCTGGACAAGCCGTCCGGCGGCACCGTCTTCTTCAAGGACACCAACATCTACCAGATGTCACCGCGCCGACGGACCGAGCAACGCGCCCGGCATATCGGGTTTGTCTTTCAGTCGTACCACCTGCTGCCCGAGCTGGATGTGCTGGAAAACATCCTGCTGCCCGCGATGACCGACCGTGCCTGGGCGTTGAACGCCGGACGGGCCCGTCGTCGCGCGCAGGATTTGCTCGAACGGGTGGGATTGCAGGACCGGGTCGATCATCTGCCCACCGAACTTTCCGGCGGCGAGCAGCAGCGCGTGGCCCTGGCCCGCGCCCTGATGAACGACCCGGAAATGGTCTTTTGTGACGAGCCGACCGGCAACCTGGACTCGGAAACAGGTGAGCAAGTCCTGCATTATCTGTTTGAGTTAATTCGCGAAAGGGGGCATACATTAGTGCTTGTTTCGCATAATTTGGATGTGGCGGCCCGGTGCGACAGGAAACTGACCCTGCGCGACGGGGTGCTGGAAACACGTTCCGATGTTGGTTGAAACCGCGTGAAGAATGCGTTACATTGACAGGTTGTGAAGAGTAAAACGTGGAGCTGAGAGTAGTATGAAGATTTATATGAGTGGCAAATTGGTGGACCGGCGGGATGCCAAAGTGTCGGTGTTCGATCACGGGCTGTTGTATGGCGACGGCGTGTTCGAAGGAATTCGCATCTATAACGGTCGTATTTTCATGCTGGATGAGCATATTGAACGGCTCTACGATTCGGCCCAGGCCATTGCCCTGAAGATTCCCATTTCCCCGAAGGGCATGATCCGCGCGTGCGTGAAGACCTGCCTGGCCAATAACCTGACGGACGGGTATATTCGGCTGATTGTCACGCGCGGGGTCGGCACCCTTGGATTGAATCCCTATCTGTGCAAGAAGCCCGAGATCATCATTATCGCGGCGGCCATTCAGCTCTATCCCGAAAAGCTCTATCAGGAGGGCCTCGAACTGGTCACCGTCGGAACCTTGCGCAACATGCAGGAGGCGGTCAATCCGCGGATCAAGAGCCTGAACTATTTGAATAATGTCCTCGCCAAGGTCGAGGCCATCAATTCCGGCGTCATGGAGTGCGTCATGCTCAATCCGCAGGGCTATGTGGCGGAGGCCTCCGGCGACAACATTTTTGCGGTCAAGGGCCACACCCTGACGACCCCGCCGTCCTGGTGTGGCGCGCTCGAGGGTGTGACGCGCAATGTGGTATTGAAAATTGCCAAGGAGAACGGCTACGAGGTGCGTGAAAATGTGCTCACGCGCTATGATCTGTATACCGCGGATGAGATGTTCCTTACCGGCACCGCCGCTGAAATCATCGGCGTGATCAAGCTCGACAGTCGGACTATCGGCACGGGCAAGCCGGGGAAAATCACCCTCAAACTCGAAAAGGAATTCCGCGAATTTGCCAAGCATAACGGCGAGCCCATCAAGTAGGGCGGCGCTTCGCGGGGAGATCAATGATGTTGTGCGAACGTTGCAGTGAAAATGAAGCAACCGTGCATCTTACGCAGGTGATTGATGGAAGCGTGAAAAAGCTGCATCTGTGCGAGGACTGCGCGGCGGCGGCCGGCTTTGATTTGCAGGGGCCGGTGTCCATCACTGATCTACTCCTGGGGATGGGCGATGAGCCCGATGTCATGGAGGAAGACGCGCAACCCCGGCATGAACTGGTCTGTTCCCAGTGCAAGATGAAGCGGGCCGATTTCAAAAAAGGCGGACGTCTTGGATGTCCGGCCTGTTACCACACTTTCGCGGAGGAACTCAGTACCCTGATCCGGGCCGTCCACCGCAGCGAACAGCACATCGGGAAAGTGCCCGCGACCGAAGGGGTGCGCATCCGCATGTCCTCCGAGATCGCCGCGCTTCAGCGGGAGCTGGATGAGGCCATCACCCGGGAGCACTACGAAAAAGCCGCCGAGGTGCGCGACCGGATCAAGACCTGTCGCGATAAACTGGCGGTGGAAGAAGGCGATCATGACGCCCATTGACGAACTTCTGGCCCGACCCAGCGGGTGGCTTTCCGCCGGCGATGATTCTGATATTGTGGTCAGCAGCCGCGTGCGGCTGGCCCGCAATCTCAAGGATACGCCCTTTCCGGCCTGGGCCGAAAAGAAGGACTGCGTTCGCATCGCCGGGGAGTTGACCGCCATCCTCAAGGGCATGGCGGCCTTTGAAGAGGGGCTCGCCATTGATATGAGCGCGATCAGCGGTTGCGATAAGCACATCCTCTTTGAACGTCACCTGGTCAGCCGCGAGTTGATTGCGCGCAAGGGCGGCAACGCCCTCGTTGTCCGCCGGGATGAAACCCTCGCGGTGATGATCAACGAAGAAGACCACCTGCGCCTGCAAGCCATCCTGCCCGGACTGCAAATCAAAAAGGCCTGGGAAAACGTCGACCGCCTGGATTCGGAGCTTGAGGCCATGGTGGCGTACGCCTTTGACGCGCGCCTGGGCTACCTGACGGCCTGCCCCACCAATGTCGGCACCGGCATGCGCGCGAGCGTCATGCTGCATCTGCCCGGATTGACCCTGATGGAAGAAATTACCCCCATCATCAAGGGCATGGGAAAAATCGGCCTGGCGGTACGGGGGCTGTGGGGCGAAGGCACGGAGGCCTCCGGAAACCTGTTCCAGATTTCCAACCAGGTGACCCTCGGGGAAAAGGAAGAGGATATCATTGCCCACCTCGGACAAATCGTCCGCGAGCTTGTCGAGTACGAACGGAACGCGCGCATTCGCATGATGGAAAAAAAACTCACCAGCGTCCGGGATCATACCGGACGCGCCCTGGGTATTTTATCCCACGCCCACATGCTGACATCAAAAGAGGCATTAGCCTTACTATCGGGTTTGCGTTTGGGCCTGGACCTGGGTATAGTAAGCAATATTGACAAAGCAACCGTGAACAGTTTATTTCTGCTCACGCAGCCCGCCCACCTGCAGAAGATGATGGGCCGGGAACTCTCGCCCGAGGAGCGCGATGAAGCCCGCGCCGGCTTGGTGCGCGAGAAACTGACAGGCGCCGCGTAGATGTGCGGCGGATACATACGATACAGAGTAGAGATGAAGCATGAATAATTTTACACCACGAGCACAACAGGTTTTGCAGTTGGCGCGCAAAGAGGCCGACCGCTTTAATCACGGATATGTGGGCACCGAGCATATTCTTCTGGGATTGATTTCCCTGGGGCAGGGGGTGGCCGTCAATGTCCTGCTGAAAATGGGCATTGATCTGGACACCGTTCGCCTGGAAGTGGAAAAAGCGGTGGGCGTCGGACCCGAAACCAAGACGGTCGGCAATGTGCCCTTTACCCCGCGCGTCAAAAAGGTGCTGGCCCTTTCGAGCAGTGAAGCGCGTTCGCTCAATCATTCCTATGTGGGCACCGAGCATATCCTGCTGGGCCTGCTCCGGGAAGGCGAAGGCGTGGCCGCCCGGGTCCTGAAGAACCTCAACATCGACCTGGAAAAGACCCGCATTGAAATCATGAAGGAACTCGATCCGAATTATGTGCCTTCATCGGATGATTTTACCGCCGTCGGCGGTGGCGGCGGCATGGGCGGCGGCGTGGCCGCGCAGGGGCAGAAGGACAACAAAACCCCGGCCCTGAACACCTTTGGACGCGATTTAACCGAGCTGGCCCGCAAAGGCGAACTTGATCCGGTGATCGGACGCGCGGATGAAATCGAACGCGTCATCCAAATCCTGTGCCGGCGTACAAAGAACAATCCCGTGCTGCTGGGAGAGGCCGGCGTGGGCAAAACGGCGATTGTGGAGGGGCTTGCGCAATCGGTGGCCGAGGGCGATGTCCCGGAAATCCTTTGTGACAAGCATGTCATTACCCTCGACCTGGCCCTGATGGTGGCCGGCACAAAATACCGCGGCCAGTTCGAGGAACGCATCAAAGCCGTGATGGATGAAATCAAGCGCTCGAAAAATGTCCTGCTCTTCATTGACGAGCTGCATACCATTGTCGGGGCCGGTTCCGCCGAGGGGGCCATGGACGCCTCGAATATTATCAAGCCCGCGCTTTCCCGCGGCGAGTTGCAGTGCATCGGCGCCACCACCCTGACCGAATACCGTAAATTTGTTGAAAAAGACGCCGCCCTGGAACGGCGTTTCCAGTCTGTCCTGGTGCGCGAACCGACCGTGGAAGAAAGCATCGAGATTCTTAAGGGCCTGCGTCCGCGCTACGAGGAGCATCACCACGCGCGCATTACCGACGAGGCCCTGCGCGCCTCCGCGGAATTGTCCGCCCGGTATCTTTCCGACCGCTACCTGCCGGACAAGGCCATCGACGTGATGGACGAAGCCGGCGCCCGCGCCCGTATTTCCGCCATGGCCCGCCCGCCCGACGTGAAGGAGCAGGAGCAGAAAATCACGGCCATCAAGGAGCAGAAGGAAGCGGCGATCCGCGACCAGAATTTCGAGCAGGCCGCCGCCTTCCGCGATCAGGAACGCCTGGCCCGCGAAGAGATGGATGGGGTCCTGAGCGAATGGCGCAAGAATCGCGACGAAAAAGTCGTTACCGTCGATGATGAAGATATCATGACGATCGTCTCCAAATGGACCGGTGTGCCGCTCAATAAGATCGAAGAAAAGGAAATGGCGCGCCTGTTGCACATGGAACAAGACCTGGACAAGGTGGTGATCGGGCAGAGAGAAGCGGTCGAAGCCATCTCCAAGGCCCTGCGCCGTTCGCGCGCGGACTTGAAAGATCCCCGGCGCCCCATCGGGTCGTTTGTCTTCCTCGGGCCGACCGGGGTGGGCAAAACCCTGCTGGCCAAGATGCTTACCGAGTTCATGTTTGATGACGCCGATGCCCTGATTCAAATTGATATGTCCGAATACATGGAGAAGTTCGCCTCCTCACGCCTGGTGGGGTCTCCCCCGGGCTATGTCGGCTACGAAGAAGGCGGACAGCTTACTGAACGTGTGCGGCGGCGTCCCTATTCCGTGGTGCTCTTTGACGAAGCCGAAAAGGCCCATCCGGATGTCATGCACATGTTGTTGCAGATTCTTGAAGAAGGAAAGCTCACCGACAGTCTGGGCCGCACGGTTGATTTCCGCAATACCATCGTGATCCTGACCTCCAATCTCGGCGCTGATTTCATTCATAGCGGCGGGGGGCTCGGGTTTGGCGGCGGCGACGCCAACGCCGATTACGAAAAACTCAAGATGAACATGATTGACGCCTCCAAGAAGGTTTTCAAACCGGAGCTGCTCAACCGCATTGACGACATCATCGTCTTCCGGCAGTTGCAGAAGACGGATGTTGAAAAAATACTCGACCTGGAAGTCGCGAAAGTCAAAAAACGCCTGGCGACGCGGAAGATACAGATCAACCTGACGGACTCCGCCCGCGAGTTCCTGATCAAGAAGGGATACGACCAGGCCTATGGCGCGCGGCAGTTGCGCCGCGCCATCGAGCGCCAGCTCGAAGACCGCCTGGCCGAGGAAATCCTGCGCAATGCGATCCGGAACGATGAACATCTCGATGTAGTCGTTGAAGACGATCGGCTCGTCTTCAAGCAACTCGCGGCCGTCGCCGGCGAAAACGCCTGACCGCCCGCGTCCCCGCATAAAAATGGCTCGTTGTCCAGGCATCAGCCTGCCCGCTCGTTGTCCAGGCTTCAGCCTGCCCGCTCGTTGTCCAGGCTTTAGCCTGCCGCGCACTGCGAGCCACGCGCGCACAACAGCGCCAAAAACCGACAAAAATCCGTAAAAAACTGCCAAAAATGGCAATTTTAACGGTTTTCAGCGCGAAAAAGGCCCATTTTCGGAAAAATTTCAGCATTTTTCGCGGGAAATGGCCGTTTTTGCGCCATTTACGGCGTGAAACATGCGCGGCTCGCCGTGCGCGGCAGGCTAAAGCCTGAACAACGAGCCTCATCCCGCGAGGGCATTTTGCGCGGTTCCGATGGTTGTTGCGAAAGCCCGGTCACATGCCGAACAGTCTCCGGAAGGGTAAGATAACCAACAGATTTCACCACGGCCATAATCCGGCGAAACGATGTCTTGTCCAGGCTTCAGCCTGCCCGCTCGTTGTCCAGGCTTCAGCCTGCAGCGCACGGCGAGCCACGCGCGCACAACAGCCAAAAACCGACAAAAACCCGTAAAAAACTGCCAAAAATGGCATTTTTAACGGTTTTCAGCGCAAAAAAGGCCCATTTTCGGCAAAATTTAGGCATTTTACGCCGAAATCGACCGTTTTTGCGCCATTTTCGGCGTGAAACATGCGCGGCTCGCCGTGCGCGGCAGGCTAAAGCCTGGACAACGAGCCTCTTCCCGCGAGGGCATTTTGCGCGGTTCCGATGGTTGTTGCGCTAGCCCGGTCACATGCCGAACAGCCAGGGCTATGATATTCAGCACCTCTGGTGCTGCTGTACGCCTCTGTAATACTATCTCCCATAATTTCGTTTATTTACGCAAATTATTCTTCGCGACACACGAATATCTCGATTCATACAAAGGCTCTGCAGAATTAAACCACCCGCTTCGCTGGAGGCCACGGAGGTCACGGAGATGTTGAAACAATATTTTTTGAACAGAAGAAAACAAAGTTAACAAAGTTTCTCTGTTCCCCCTGTTACCCCCTGTAATAGAACATGAGCAAACACAAATCTTATATCTCCGTGCACTCCGTGGACTCCAGCGAAGCGGGGGGTAAAGAAATCGCAGTGCTTAATCTTGTCGAGCATTTCGGTTGCGGCTCTGCGGCTCCAGGGGATTGGTGATCACAAACGGTACGGCCTGCTAATTCCGGTAGATAAGGGCCTCAAGTTTTGCATCGCTCTTGCCGCCGAGTCGGAGCGCCTCCTCGTAATGGCGCCGGGCGAATTCCTGGTCATCCGGGGAGGCTGTAATGGTGACCAGGGAAAGGTTGCGGTGGGCGTCTGACGAGAGGGGATTGAGGTCAATGCTCTGCTGGAACTCACGGGCGGCGCGTTTGTATTGTTTGCGCGCGTAGAATATCATGCCCATGTAGTTATGAAGTTTGGCGTCATCGGGCCGCAGCATGACGGCCCGTTCCATGGTGGCCGCGGCGCCGGTTAAGTCGCCCTGCTTGTACATGATCAATCCCTGCAGGGCCAGGGCGTGGCCATCAAGGGCGTCTTCTTCGATCAACTGTTGCGTCAGGCGGAGCGATTCCCCGTAGTCCTGGCGGGCGTAAAAACAACTGGCCAGTCCAAGGAGGGCGCCGGGCTGGCGTGTGTCGATCAGCAGCACATTCCGGAAGAGGCGTTCCGCCTCGTCGATATCCCCGAGGCGCAGGGCGCGGTTGGCGTCGGCGATCTGTTCGCCCAGGGGGATGCCGGTGGCGACAGGCGCCGGGCTCTCGTTGGCGGCCGGGGGGCGGCGGGATGAACCGGTAGTATCCACATAGGCCGTGTCCTCAACGATTGATCGGCTGGAAGAATCCGCGACATTCTGCAATCGGGCCAGCCGCTTTTCCAGCGCCGTCCGCTCGGCCTGGTCGCGTTCCCGGAGCCGTTCCATTTGGCGGAGTTCCTGTTGTGTGCGGGTGGCTTCACCATTGGCCTTGGCCAACTGGCGTTTATAGTTGCCGATGCTGTCTTCCAGGGCCGCAATTTTTGTTTGAAGGGCGCGGTTTTCTTCGCTCACCCTGGATATGGCGTTCTTCTGCTGGTTCAGTGTACGGATTTCATTTTCGCGTTTGGTCAGCGTCGCGGTCAGCGCCTTGAATTCGTTCTCCAGCCGGGCGCGGGATTCATCACGTTCGATCAACTCCTGCTGGAGGGCCTCGATTTCCTGTCGCAGGGCGCTGTACTCCTCCAGTTGGGCATCGAGCAGTTCCTCTTTTTCCTGAACATCCGTTTTGAAGGTGGTCAGTTCTTTTTCGCGCTGCACCAGGTTGGCCAGCAGAGTATCTTTCTGGTTTTGCAGCTCCTGAATCTCCGTCTGCATGCGGGCCATGGCCTCCTGGTCCTCCGTGTTCAACCGGGTCATTTCATCCACAAGGGCTTCCTTATTCCTTTGCTCTTCCTGGAGGGTCGCCAGTTGTTCCCGATACATCTCGATGGTGGCCGTGAGATTGGTTTGTTGGTTCTCATACCTGTCCCGTTGGCTGTCGAATTCCGCTTTGGCCGTTTCCATGGCCTGTTCTGTTTCCGCGACGCGTGCAGTCAGGCGGGCGAGTTCGTTTTTCTTGTCGGCCAGGGTGACTTCCGATTGCCCGACCACTTTCAGCAGCATGTCGTGGTTGGCCAGCGCGTCTTTCATCTCGGAAAGTTTGCGTTCTTGTTGTGCGATGATGGTTTGCAGTTTGTTTTTAGCCGTCTCAAGTTCCGCCATCTGGCTGAGGGTGTCCTGTTGTTTCTGGCGACAGGCCTCAAGTTCCCCGCGCAGGTCCGCGGACTCCTCCTCCTGGCGTTGCAGGCGTTTTTCGAGCACCTCATTGGAACGCTCAATTTCGGAAAATTCGTCGGCCTTTGTGACCAGTTCATCAATATGTGTATCGGACTCGGCAAGGAGGACATCCCGGTCATTCAGCGATTGTTTGAGGGCGGAAAGTTCGGCTTCCCGGGTAGCCAACATGGCCTGGTGCGTCTCAATGGTCGCGTGCAGGCTCACGATTTCCCCGCGCAAGACATCATTCTGGTGGGCCAAATCATCCAGGCGCGCCTGGAGGGCTTCCTGGCCTGCGGTCGATTCATCATATTCGTCCAGCATCTCGTCCCGGTCATTGATCGCGCCGCGCAGGGCATTGATTTCGGCATCCCGCTGCTGCAACTGGGCCTGCTGCGTCTCCTGTTCCATACGCGCCTGCGCGAGCATCCGTTCCAGCGCGATGACGCGCAGGTCGGTGGCGGGCGTTTCCGCATCTGTGGTCATTTCAACGGCCAAAGGTATTGTATGTTGCGCGTGCGCGATGCCCAGGGTGAGGGCGATGCACGCCAGGCCGCACAGGCGCCTGAAGGTCGGTGCGGCAGTACAAGATGTCGACGTATACATAGGTCCGTCCATTTTTACTGACTCCTTTTGCGCTGGTTTATACGTGTTCATGGGAAAAATGCCAGATTATTATTCATCTTCCAAACATCCGTGCTTTCCCGGGGGCGCCGGGTCTGCGATACTGTCGGTTGTATGAAAAAGATACTGATTGTGGAAGATGAAGAGATGCTCTTGTGCGCGGTGATGCGGTTCATGGCGCGGCGCGGGCATGAGCCGGTGGCCTGCCGGACCAGTGAGGACATGCGGCGGGAATGGGCCAACGGCCCCTTTGATGCCGTCATTTGCGATGTGAACATACCCGGAGGGGGCAGTCTGGATATCCTGCGCGATATCCTGGCCGAAGGCAGGCCGTTTTCCTGCATTATTGTATCCGCTGATTATCCGGATGAGCCATGTGACGCGCTGATGGGCGCGCATGCCAATGTTCTTTTTTGCATGAAGCCCTACGATTTGTTCGATTTGCTTGCCCTGATCGAACAGGATGCCGACGAGCCCCTTTCTTCCTAAAACCCGTATGGAGCGGTATGTAACCTGCTAATTACAGGAGTTGTACTAATACGGGTTGTAGGCCTGTATGTACTTGACAAAAAGCAGACCATAAGGACACTTATTATGTGCAGACGTGTATCGGCAGTGATGAGCGCAAAGGATGCATTGCGAAGAAATGAATGCGCGGTAACGCGTGAGGTTAAAAGGAACAAAGCAATACTTATGGTGGGCATATGTCTAAAAAAATCTTAGTTGTTGATGATTCTTCCACGATGAGACGTATCATGAAAGTGTCATTGGGAAGGTGTGGCTACACGGATATTGAAGAAGCAGAGAATGGGCTGGCCGCGCTAAACAGGGCCAAAGGAGAGCAGTTTGACTGTGTTATAACGGATTGGAACATGCCGGAGATGGACGGCCTGGAGTTGTCGAAGTCACTGCGCAAGCTGGATAATTACGCGAAAATCCCCATTATGATGGTGACCACGGAAGGCGGTAAGCAGGACATTATCGAGGCGCTTACCCAGGGTGTTTCGTCCTATATTGTCAAACCGTTCACGCAGGAAACCCTGCAACAGAAGATGACCGCATTATTCGAGGGCTAAAGAGATGGCGTTGAACGTAGAAACGGCTACCAATCAGGTATACCGGAGAAAGTATTTCATTGATTCTTCGGAGATTGTGGGCCGTAAAGCGGGGGTTCCGCCGGGATACTCGAATAGTAAGCGATCAAAGGTCGTGAAATCGAAGCAAATTAAGCTGGCGGATAAGCCGGTGCCCCTGAGGAAAGGGTCGTTTGCAGACGATGGCGAGATGCGGATCAGAGTGGTGCGGGAAGGAAATACACTGAAAGAAATCTATGTAGCATGCCCCTGTGGCCGGACGGCAACACTGGATGTGGCGTGCGATGAAACCCAAGGCTAAGGGCCCTTATTGGGCGGAGGTTTAGTTGATGACAGAGCAGCGAGCAGAGTTTCTCAAAGAGTTGATGCCCTTTTTTATTGAAAGCGCCATGGCGACGTTTGAAACCATGGTGTTTATGCCGCTCACCGTCGGGGACGCTGTGCCCAAGAGCAAGGGCGAGCCCAAAGGCTCCATTTCCGGCACGGTGGGCATGACCGGCGCGGTCAACGCGACCGGGCTGGAATTCTGCGGAAATATATCCATGATCTTTACCATGGATCAAGCCAAGGCTGTTTTCCGCGGCATGATGATGATGACGGAAGAGGATCCGGTCGCGGATGAGGAGCTTAATGATGTGGTCGGCGAGCTGGCCAACATGGTGACCGGTGGCGCCAAGGCAAAACTGCAGGACAAGGGGATCGACTTTAAGATCGGGCTGCCCACGGTTGTGGTGGGGGATAATCACCACCTGGAACCTCCCAAGGAGGCCGAGGTGCAGATCATCCCGCTGAGGACTGAGGCGACCGGTGAGTTTTTTCTGGAAGTTTCGATATAATGCGTTGAAGATTTAACCCATATGCGCCATGAATACGAAGAAATATGCGAAATCGGCAGGGGTGGCCATCGCCATACTGGTTATGGCCGGTTCCGGCTGTATCCTCAAGCGGGGTGTGGATTTCGGGCATCCCGCAGGCGCGGCAGAACGTATCCCCATCATCCGCATTGCGGCTGATTTCGATGAAACGCCCGTGATGACGGGACAGGAAAAAATCCTTCTGCTGCCCGTTCTGGGGAAAAACATTGATGAAACCCTGTTGAATGAGCTGACGGGCGCTATTTCGGAGGAAATGCGCAAGTATGTGCCCGCCTTTGTGTTCGAGGTTGACCCGGAGGGCCCGTTATCCGGCTATATTACCTTGGAAAACCTGTCGCCAACCACTGATTTATTCGATCAACAGGAGGTGGCCCGCCTGGGAATGCTGCTCGGGGCATCGCACGTGCTATGCAGCAAAGTAAGAGATGCGCGCGTGTACGCGCCGCAGTTGATAAGGATTGACTTTGTGCTGATTGATGTGGCCTCTGCCAGTACAGTGGCCGATATGGAAGGAACGTTTGATGCGCGAGAACAGCAGGTTCAAATGGCGATGTCTGAGTACTTGCAGCGTCGGCGTGGTCGCAAATATGACAAAACAAACCTGGATGTCATGCTGTATTCACCGTCGGAATATGTCCAGTTCGTCAGCGCGGAGTGCTGCCGGGCCCTGGCGGACCGACTGTGGTCTGATAAACCGGTATTTAAGTGATGACGGGAAAGTGCCGATAGTTTGAGTGTTGGTTATATTGGCTGTAAACAGCATGAAACATAAGGAAGAGTAGCCATGGATATAAAAAGTCTATCAGCGGATATGACACCGGACGTACTGCCCGGCGCGGAGGCTGTATCGAAAGCCAGGGCCGGTAAAACGGTCGGTCAAAGCGGCTCTTCCCAACCCCGTCAGGACCGGGCCGATATGTCGCGATTGAGCGAGATGATGGCCCGCGGCGCAAAAATGCTCAAACAGGAAAGTGAACCGCGTGCCGACATGGTGCAGCGATTCAAACAAAGCGTGGATGAGCCCGTCGATCTTTCTGACAGTGTCGTAGATACCATCATGAAACGCATGTTCAGCATGTAGGCAATTTTTGCCGCCCGCAGCCCGCTCCCCTGGCCAAAGATATGCCCAAAATGGCCATTTTTTTGCCTTTTTGCTTTGTAAGTTCTCAATAACCCCTTTTTAACCACGGATGAGCACGGATGAGCGCGGATAACAAACCGGAGCCCAAGATCTAATCGCCGTTATCGTACAACCCCTATTCGGGGTTGGCATGGGGGAGGTCACGGTTCCGCGGGTTGCACCCGCGGCTATTCACGTTATGCCCTCCGGGCATCGCGTGTTCTGGCGGTTCTGTCCCCGGTTTTTCATCCGCGTTCATCTGCGTTCATCCGTGGCTAAAAAATAGAGGTATTGGGGTGGTGTGGAGTATGAGCCAAAAAAAATGGGGGAAGAAAAATTTTCCGCCCCGTTCGTATGCTTACCTTTGATGGCATTTGCCGTGCTACCCGTGTGGCATGGAATCAGGATTTTACAGTCCAGCTTTTAGAATGATCAAGGGATTGGTTGATCGCCTTGACGCCGTATCCGAGAACCTGGCCAATGCCAACAATCCCGGATACCGTCGGCTGAATGTCACAGGTAAGGTGTTTGACGCCGTGCTGGGTGACTATATGGCCGGGGAATCCAAGCATTGGACCAACGGCTTGAAATATGACCCGGTGTCGGTCGATTTTACCGAGGGCGCCTTCCAGCAGACAGACCGTTCGATGGATTTTGCCATCAACGGGAAGGGCTTCTTTGTCGTCCGCAATGAGGATGACAAACTCTTCTATACGCGGAATGGGCATTTCCGACTGGACCCTGAACAGCGCCTGATCAATGCGGATGGCTTTCTTGTCGAGGGACAAAACGGCGAGATTATCCTCCCGGACCCGTCCAATCTGAACAGTCTTCGCGTCGGACGTGACGGAACCCTGGTGATTAACGACCGCAGGATTGATCAGTTGACCCTCGCTCATTTCGAAGACCTCCAGAAGCTGAACCGTGTGGGCACCACCCTGTTCACGCCCGCTCAAGGTCAGGAGCCGATGGAACTTCCTGAAACCACTACGGTCGTTAACGGTATGCTGGAACGGAGCAATTCCCACGTGGTCGAGGAAATGACGGAGCTGATCACCATTACTCGCGCCTACGAGGCGTGCCAGCGCATGCTGAAGGCCGAGGATGAACGGGAAGGGAAAATGATTCAGAGTCTGGGTTCAAAATAATCAGTAGCATTTTACGTTGATAAGGAAAGGAAGGCGGTTATGGACAGAGCATTATGGGCAGCCGTGACAGGAATGAATGCCCAGGAGTTATCGATGGATACCATCGCCAACAACCTGGCTAACATGAACACCACCGCGTTTAAGGCCAGCCAGATCAACTTCCAGGATATGTTGTATTCGGTGTTGACAAGCCCCGGCGCGGAAAGCGGGGACGACAGCGAAATCCCTACCGGTATCCAAATCGGTAACGGAACGCGAGTGGCGGAAATTACCAAGGAATTTTCACAGGGGATTCTCAAGGAAACCGGTCGTGATCTCGATATCGCCCTGGAAGGCGATGGCTTCTTCGAAATCCTCCTCCCGGACGGCACCTCCGCCTATACCCGGGATGCGTCTTTTCACAGCACTTCGGTCGGGGAAGTAGTAACCGCCGACGGGTACAAGGTGCAGGGCTTTGACGCGATTGATGAGGGGACTACGGAGATTACGATTACGCGGGACGGATCGATGACCTGTATTGTGGATGGCGAAGCCATTCCCAAGGCGGACTTGACCCTGGTCATGTTCCTGAATCCCGAGGGCCTGCGCTCCATCGGGCATAATCTGTACCTTGAATCCGACTCCAGCGGCGCGGCCCAAAAAGGCATTGCGCCGGGTGAAAACGGGTCCGGCTTCCTGGCGCAACGGTACCTGGAAGGTTCCAATGTGAATGCCGCGCAGGAGATGGTGAATATGATCGTCACGCAGCGCGCCTACGAGGCGACCTCCAAAGCCATCAAGGCCTGCGATGACATGATGAACACAGCCAATTCGTTGCGGCGTTAAAGGGATTGATGATGAGCAGTACTAAACATGAAAATATTCATAGAAGCGCCGGATGCGGCGTGGTGTCGCACTTACGCCGCTTGCGTGTCATGTTGGTTTTCTGGTTTGCGTTCTGCGGGGTTGCCGCGGCGTTTGCCGACGGATCGTTTATTTCCATCCGCGATGTCGTTTCCGTTTCCGGTCCGGATATCCTGCTGGAGGATATCGCGCGGTCGCCGACGCTGTTGCCGGAGGGATGGGGCGAGCGTACAGTGTTGAAGTCGCCGAGTCCCGGTGATTCCGAAGAGTATGAACTGACCACCGTGGCGTACGCCCTGCAGAGATATCCAGACATGAAGGATGTCACATTGAGCGGACAATTGCAGTTCCGTGTCAGCCGCAAGGCCGTGCAGGTGTCCCCTGAAATGATCCAAGAGGCGGTCACGCAGTTTGTCGAGGACAACCCGACGTGGCAGTCACAACGCTATCAATTGGAATTTCTTCCGTTCTCCGACCGCGTCATGGTCTCCGAAGGCGAGCTGGATATCCATGTGGAAAACTTCACGGAAAACAGCATAACGGAAGCCATGGATTTTGATGTGGCTATCTGGGTCAACGGTATGCCGGAACGGATGCTCAGTGTCCCTGTCATGATGACGCAGATGCAGGAGGTCTGGGTGGCGGCCGGCGATTTTGACCGGGGCCACCGGCTTACCCTCGACGATCTGAATGTGGCCTATGTGCCCACAGGCGGACGGAATAAGAACTGTACCCCGGTCAGTGAGTCCATAACCGGAATGGAGCTGACCCGTCGAATCAAAGAAGGCAAGCCCATTATCAAATACCTGGTGCGTCCCCCGGTCTGCGCGGAACGTGGGGAAGATATCAATGTGCATATGGTCCGGAGTGGCCTGTCGGTGACCCTGCGCGCCAAGGCGCTGGGGAAGGGCCGCGTCGGCGACCGGATTCTTTGCCTGAATGAACAATCCAAGCGGCGGGTGCTGGTCCGGCTGGTGAGTGACCGCGCCGGGATTATCGAAAACTGATGAGGAGATGACGTATGCATGCTGAAAGAATACATTCAGGCCTCATAGTCGGCCTTTCCCTCATCATGTGCCTGGGATGGGGCCTCCCGGCCCGGGCGCTGGATGCGCCGCAATGGAGTATGGCCACCCGGCTGTACGGGGACCACAAGGCGCGTGAAGTCGGTGATATCATTACCGTCCTGATCGTGGAAGAGGCGACGTCCAGCAAGGACAGCGCAAAGGAAACTGACAAGAAGTTCAATGTGAGCGGAAGTGTCAGCGTGTCCACGCCGCAGATCGACGGCTCCACACGGGCCACCTGGACGAATATGACGATCCCTTCCTGGAACCTGGATACCTCACGCAAATTTGGGGGCAGCGGCAAGATGTCCAATGAAGACAAACTGCAAGGCACCATCTCGGCGCGCGTGGTCGAGGTCTTACCCAATGGCAATATGCTCATCGAAGGCAAACGCCGTGTGGTCGTTCAGAAGGAATCCGTTCAATTTATCCTGACGGGTATCGTTCGCCCGCTGGATGTAACCAGGGACAACTTTGTCAAATCAACTGCGATTGCCGACGCGGCCATCCAGTATGTGAGCGATGGCTCCATCGCGAAAAACCAGCAGAAGGGTATTGTCCCGACGTTGTGGGATTGGATCAACCCATTTTAAGGAAGAGGTGTGTGATGATGACATCCGGTATATATAAGCGGTCCCGGGTTGCCCGGTGGATGCTTTCCCCGACGCTGGCACTGATGCTTGTGTGTCCGGCGCCCCTGGTCTTTGGCGCGATCGAGGTGCGCATCAAGGATATTGCGAGGATCGCGGGCCTGGACCGGGTGCCGATGGTCGGCTACGGCATTGTGCTGGGGTTGAACGGGTCCGGTGACAAGGACCTCGACCTGACCAAGCAGACCATGGCCAACCTGCTGGAAGTCTTTAATATCAAAATCGCGGTGGATGATATCAAAAGCAAGAATGTGGCGGCGGTGATTGTCACGGCGACCGCGGAGCCGTTCTACAAGGCCGGCGACCACTTGGATGTGCAGGTTTCCTCCATCGGCGACGCGCAGTCACTCGAAGGCGGAATATTAATGATGACCCCCCTGCTTGATCCGGAAGGGCGCGTTTCCGCGCTTGCCCAGGGTTCGCTAACTGTCGGCGGATTCTCCGCCGGTATTGGCGGGGCGGGCGGCGACACCGCCAGGAAGAACTACACGACCGTGGGTATTGTGCCGGGCGGCGCGACCCTGAAGTACAGTCAGGAAGTCGATTTCTACAAGGATGAATACCTGACCCTGGTGCTGCGTCATTCGGATTTCACGACGGCGTCGCGCACAGCCGATGCCATCAACGAGCAGTATGACGGTATCGCCATGGCGCGCGACGCCAACACGGTGGCGGTGCGCATCCCCAATGAAGTGCTGGATGTCGGACAGGTCGCCCAGTTTGTGGCGGGCCTCGAAAAACTCTCCCTCACGCCGGATGTGCCGGCGCGGGTGGTGGTCAACGAGCGCACCGGGACGATTGTCATGGGCGGTGATGTGCATATCGCGGAGGCGGTGATTGCCCACGGGAACCTTACGGTGAATATCGGCTCCCGCCTGTCGGTGGATATGCCGGCGCCGTTTACCGATGCCAGCCCGGTGGTGACCGAAAAGGTAACCACCCGTGCGGATGAGCAAGCTGCCCGCATTATGCTCGTTCCCGATACCGTCACGGTGCGCGACTTGGCGGATGTGCTTAATCAGATGGGCGCTACCCCGCGTGATTTGATTTCAATTCTTGAGGCGTTGCAGCGGCTGGGCGCCCTGCAGATGGAACTGGTGGCAATGTAAAGGCAATGACGACGATGCAAGGTGTTGATTTTAGCGCGAATATGAGCTTGTCCCCCCAGACGCGGGATGTGCGCCTTCCAAAAACCCCGGCGGAAGAACAGGCCATGCTCCGGCAGGCCTGCACCGAGTTCGAGGGCATGCTCATTAATGTGCTTTTGAAAGAAGGCTTCCTCACACACATGGATAGCGAGGAATCTTCCGCCCACACTGATATGCTGAAGGAAAATATGATTGAACAGGTGTCCCGCTCCATTGCCTCGCAGAATGGCGGCATCGGTCTTGGACAGGCCCTGTATGAAGACCTCACACAGAGTGTCATTCCCGGTCAGTTCCCGCGTATACGCAAACAACCTACCAACGAAGGATAACGGCCATGGCAGAAGTAACAACAACAGATAAAGCCAGCGAATTTTGCAGTCGGTTACAAGAGGTTGAACGCGACAGCCACGCCCTTCGGCAGGCCATGATGGCGCGTCGGCCGGACGGAATATGGGACGCCATTGCCGATCAGGAAAAATCACTGCGCAAATTGCAGGCATTCTATAAGGACATGGGTTTCGTGGACGCGGCGGATGTATCCGATCCGAATGTCGCGGATATTCTCTCAGGAAAAAGCGTGCGCGAAATGATTGCCAAGACACAGGGCCTGCTGGCCACAAACAAGCGCCTGGCCTCCACGTTTCTCGATGTTATCGACCGGTCCCTGTCGCAAATCACTACGGGTGAACATACGGCCGGAACCTATCGCCCCAACGGAAAACTCAGCGGGGTGACGCCCCCGTGTTTTGTTCATCAACAGGTGTAAGCTTATGGCCTCTTTAAATGATGCATTGATTATCGGACGCAGCGGGGTGCTGACGCACCAGGAACGGCTGAATGTGATCAGCCATAATATCGCCAATGTGGACACGCCGGGCTACCATCGCCAGCGCGCGGTCCTGGCGGTCAATCCGCCCCAGCGCCCCAACCTCTACCAAACCCGTAACTATGATATCGGAACGGGTGTGCGTGTGGATGATGTGGTGCGCGACTTCAATAACCTGCTCGAAAGCACGTTGCTGAAAGAAACATCCATTTATGAAAAGAACGCGCTGCTGGCCGATGCGCTTGGGAATCTCGAAGGACTGATGAATGCCGGGCCGGAGGATGCCCTCTCGACGGCCATGCGCCAGTTCTGGTCCGCCTGGCAGGACCTGGCGAATAACGCGGATGATGTCGCGTTCCGGCAGGTGGTCATCGAGCGCGCGATCACGTTGGTCGGACAGATCAATTATACGGCGGACCGCCTGCAGGAATATCGCGCGGGGATAGCGGCCGGCGGCGTCGGCCCTGATTTTACCGGGGTGATCCCCCGACAGGTGGACGAGGTCAACAGTCTCGCTTCGCGTATCGCCGATCTTAATAAGCGTATAACCACCTCCGAAGGACAGGGCATCAATTGTAATGATTTGTGCGATACGCGCGATCAGCTTCTGCTTAAGCTGAGCGCACTGGTCAACACGACGAAAGCCACGGACGGGACCATCACTATTGACGGACAGGTGCTGATCAGCGCGGACGGGCAGACCGTCAATGAGTTGATGATTATGGATGCGGACAGCAATCCGATCCAGTTGAGCCTCGACGGGGCGGCGGTGAATATCACCGGCGGCCAGATCGGCGGTTGGGTCGAGGCGGCTTCGTTCTGTGAATACTATTCGGGCCAACTGGATATTTTGGCCGGCGCCCTGATTTCCGAAGTGAATGCGCTTCATATTTCCGGATATGACCTGGACGGGAATGACGGCCTGGAGTTTTTCACGGGCACCACCGCCGCGGATATGGCCATCAATACGCTGATTCATGATCCGGCCAATCCGGCCATGGATAACCCGCGCCTTATCGCGGCGGCCAATACCCTGCATGATATGGGCCCACCCCGGATTCCAAATGTCGGGGACGGCGCGAACGCCCTTGAAATCGCGGACCTGTGCTATGCCGACCTGGCCGCGCTGGGCGATATGACGTTTAATGAATTCTATGCGGCTATGGTGGGCGACCTGGGCGCGGCGGTCCAGACGGCGGAAACGCTGGCCGGGGACGGCGCGCAGGTGATCAGTATGCTGGAGGACGCCATCCAGTCCGAGTCGGGGGTGAACCTTGATGAGGAGCTGATCGAAATGCTCCAGGCGCAACGGGCCTATCAGGCGGCGGCGCGGATTATTTCCACAGTGGATGAAATGTTGCAGGTCGTACTTAGCATGTAAACAAATGGAGGCAGAACATGAGTGAAGGAAAACAGAAAAGAACCCGGAATCGTAAACGCACCATGATGGATGAAATCAATATAGGGCTTTCTGAATTAGCCGGTCAGTTGGCGGAGTATGTTACGTTGCTCCGTGATAGCGGTGACGGTCAGGCGCCTGAGCATTGAACATGTAACCCTGGAATGGAATACCATCCATGAGACACCGGCAGAAAAAAAGGGCAGACGCTCCCGGCGAGTATGTCGGCGAGTTGTTGCCCGAAGACCTGACCCCTGTTCCCGTGGTCATTGTCGGGGCCGGGACGTTTCTGCATGATCTCACCGAGCTGGTCCGGGAGTATCCCGAGTACGAGGTCGTCGGCGTAATTGATCCATGCGAAACTCTGCATGGGCAGGAAATTGACGGGGTGCGCGTGCTGGGCTGGCTGGCGGATATGCCGCCTCATGTCACGACCATTATCATTGGCAATGCGGCGCGGATCAATGGATTTGACCGGGAATCAATCTTTCGGATGCTTTTGCGCCGTCATATGCTGCTGCCGATCCTTACTTCATTTAAGAGCAGGGTTGCCGATGATGTTATCTTGCGCCGCGGGACACTGGTGCTTTCGGATGCGGTTATCCAGCAAGGGGCTTCGATTGGCGAGAACTGCCTGTTGGGCGCGGAGTCATGCGTCCACTCCGGAGTGGCCATGCCGGCGCATACGGTCATTATGCCGACCTATGTCTACTCAGGCAAAACAACGGCGTCCGACCGGGCCGCCGCGTCCGCCGATATCAAACCGGTGCTGGCGCGTGAGCATGACACCCTTCGAACAGTGATTAACCAGATCAACCGCGCCAACCGTGAAATCGTGCTTGTCGTGGATGAATGCGACGCCCTGCTGGGAACGGTGACGGATGGCGATGTCCGGCGCGGGATTCTTGTGGGTATTCGCATGGACCAGCCAGTGTCCATGATCATGAACCAGGAGCCGACGGTGGTGCGTCTGGGAACCTCGCGACAGGTCATGCTCGAAATCATGCAGCGACGCTCTATCCGCCATCTTCCGGTGGTAGACCACGACAACCGGCCCGTGCGCCTGGAACGGCTGGAACGTATTGTGGAGGATATGTCCGGAAACGGGGCCATCGTCATGGCCGGGGGACTGGGCAGCCGTCTGCGCCCGCTGACCGAGGACACCCCCAAACCGCTTCTTCCGGTCAATGGACGACCCATCCTTGACCATATCCTTGACGGCTTAAAGGGGAGCGGCATCAACGATGTGGTCATCTCGCTCAATTACCTCGGGGAACAGATTCGCTCGCATGTCAAAGACGGACGCGATCATGCGCTGAATGTGAATTACGTCATGGAGCGTGAACGCCTGGGAACGGCGGGCGCCCTCTCCCTGATCAAACCACGTCCGAGCCAACCTCTGATTGTCATGAATGGCGATTTGCTGACCCATCTGAATTTCTCGCAGCTCCTGCGTTTTCAGCAGGAAAAGCAATACAACATGGTGATGTGCGTGAAACAGCATAGCGTGCAGATTCCGTATGGAGTCGTGGATATCCGGGAGGACCAGGTGGCCGGGCTCAGAGAAAAACCGGTGCATGAGTATTTTATCAACGCGGGCATTTATGTGCTCATGCCTTCATGTCTCGATCTGATTCCCGGGAATACCTATTTTGACATGACCGATCTGTATGAGGCGGTCATGGCCTCCGGAGGTTCCGTCGGCGCATTCCCGATTTATGAATACTGGCGCGATATCGGACGTCCCGAGGACCTGGCCGCGGCGGCGGTCGATGAAGAGGCCTTGCTCACGGATCCATTGGCCCTGCTGAAGGAGGACCACCGCGGATGTGTGGCAAAGGCTTCGTCAGTGAATGTGATGTAACCAACTTTTTTATGAGCGAAACGATGGATTGGAAAAATTCAAAAGCGGTTGTCACCGGCGCCTGCGGGTTTATCGGCAGTCACCTGGTGGAGGCCCTGGTGCGGGCGGGCGCGGAGACCACAGCGCTCACGTTCTACAACGCCAGGGGGCGGCGCGGGTGGATGGACCATGTGGATGCGGCGGTCAAAGACGCCACCCATGTGGTGGAAGGAGATATCCGTGACGCGGAACAGATGCGCCGACTGGTCCGACAGGCGGATGTGGTGTTCCACTTAGCGGCCCTGATCGGCATTCCCTATTCCTATGAAGCCCCGCGTTCTTATGTCGAGACCAATGTGACGGGCACACTCAATATGCTTGAGGCGGCCCGCGAACAGGAGGTCGGACGCACCCTGGTGATTTCAACGAGTGAAGTGTATGGCTCCGCCCTGCGCGTCCCGATTGACGAGGACCATCCCCTGCAGGGACAGAGCCCGTATTCCGCCACAAAAATCGCCGCCGAAAAACTCGCGGAAAGTTATTTTCGTTCGTTTGAACTGCCCGTGACGATCGTGCGGCCCTTCAATACCTTTGGGCCCCGTCAATCCGCCCGCGCGGTCATTCCGACCATCCTGATGCAGCTTATTCACGGACGCGGCGAAATTCATCTGGGCGATCCGACCACAACACGAGATTTTAATTATGTCACCGACACCGTCAAGGGCATGATGCTGCTCGCGCAATGCGATGCCGCCGAAGGGGCGGTGGTGAATATCGGGACCGGGAAAGATATTTCCATCGGAGAGGTGGCGGAAATGGCGCAGCGCGTCACCGGCCAACGGGCCGAAATTGTGAGTGACCCGGACCGTATTCGCCCGTCCGCCAGTGAGGTGCGTCGGCTTTGCGCCGACAATTCCCGCCTTCAAAAAATGGTGGACTGGGCGCCCCCTGAACAAGTCGAACACGGCATGGAGCACACGGCCGCATGGCTCAAACAAAGGATGAACGACTATGATCCGGACCGGTATTACGTATAATACGGAGATCACACCACGCACGCTCAAGGGCGTGATTTTCGATCTGGATGATACCCTCTATCCCTATCGGCAGTTCGTGCTGAGCGGATACCAGGCCGTGGCCGAATACCTGCAGACCGTCTTTGGCGTAAATGTTGAGAAAGAACTGGTTGAAAAATATCTGAGCGGCGAGCAAAACGCGCTTGAAGGGGTGCTGCGCGATCATTTCAAGGTGGTGGAAGACTCCCTGTTGCAAAAACTCAGCTATGTCTTCATGGCCCATATCCCGCAGATTGCGCTCTATGAAGATGCCCGTGTCAGCATGGCGCTGTTGATCGCGCGCGGTAAACGCATCGGGGTGCTCGCGGATGGCCCGCTCGGGATGCAACGCAATAAAATGGCGGTGCTGGGATTGGAACCACTGCTTGATTGTGTCCTCTATTCCGACGAACTGATCGGCGGCGAGGCGTCGTGGCAGCCCTGCCGTGACCCGTTCTATATCATATCGCTGCAACTGGAGATAGAGCTGGAAAACATGGCGTTTGTCGGTGATAACCCACTGGTGGATTTTGTCTCCCCGAATGAATTGGGGATGACCACCATCCAGGTGGTTCGTCCCGATGGCGCGCACGCCAAGGATGCGCCCCTTAATAAGCACTACACCGCCGATATTACCATTTCCTCCCTGTACGATCTGGCGGATGTCTTTCAGGAAATCGAGTCACCGGTACTATGAACCCCATTCCACTTTCTGTGCCCATGATCGGTGAGCTTGAAAAGCGATGGATCAACCAGTGCCTGGATTCAGGATACATCTCCACATCCGGACCGCTCATCGCACGGTTCGAGCAGGAGTTTGCGCACAAGGTGGCCGGACCATATGCCGTGGCGACAGTGTCTGGAACGGCGGCGCTGCATGTCTGTTTGCGTGTCCTCGGGATAGGCGCACAGGACCGGGTGATCGTTCCTGATCTGACCTTTATCGCTTCGGTCAATCCCATCCTGTACTGCGGGGCGCAGCCCGTATTTGTTGATGTCAACCGCGAAACGTGGAGCCTTGACGCGCCCGCCGTGCGCGAGGTCTGTCGACACTTTAAAGATTCTGACCACCCGGTAAAGGCCATCCTTCCGGTGCATTTGTACGGCTGCGCCTGCCCGGTGCGGGAACTGGCGGAGATTGCCCGCGAATTTGACCTGCGCATTATTGAGGATGCCACCGAATCGCTCGGAACCACCATGAACGGCAAACAGGTAGGTACATCCGGCGATATGGGGTGTTTCAGTTTCAACGGGAATAAACTGCTGACCACCGGCGGCGGCGGCATGATCGTAACCGCCTCGAAGCAATACGCCGACCGGGCTCGCTACCTGCTCAACCAGGCCTACGACGACCCGGAATACTTTCTCCACGGCGATATGGGATATAATTACAGACTTAATAACATCGCCGCCGCATTGGGGCTCGCTCAACTGGAACGGATGCCGGATATCCTGGCAGCCAAACGACGCATTGCGGCGCGCTACGATACACTGTTCTCCGGAATCCAATGGATTCAATCCAATCCCCAACCCGAAGGTGTCGCGTCTTCATTCTGGCTGTATTCCGTTGTCCTCGATTCAGAGGAGCGCAGAGACCAGTGGCTCACCTATCTTCATCAGCAGCATATCGCCGCGCGGCGTTTCTTCCGCCCCCTTCACCGGCAACCCTACCTATCAGGACAGGGCGTGTGGTCCCTTACCGCGGAGGGCCTGCGCAACGGGCCGGAAGGCGTTAGTGACGACCTCTACACGCGCGGACTCAATCTCCCCGGCAGCCCAGGCATGACCGACGAAGAACTCGAATACATCACGTCCCATCTCACCCACCTGCTGACCCGCGCTTGAAAATCAAACCGGCATCTGTAACAGGAAAACGGCAAGGTTCATCATCTCAGTCTGCACTTTTCCGCTATCGAGCCGGCCTGTACCCGTGCCCACTCTTCCCCAAAGAATCCGTGGCGGCCCGGGGCTTTTGGTCACCGCCCTCCATATCCCTGGTGTCACGTTAACTTCCACAAGGTAAGGAGTTCTGAGGGGAGAATGTCGAAAATGAGAAAGCGGGGACAAGAACGCTAAAACGCTGGTTTTGGCGTGAAAATGTCGATTTTTTCCTGAAAATACCGACGGAAGGCTTTAGTTGAGGGCCTCTATAAGATACTGGGCGATATGCTCGGCCTTTTGTGCTGTTCCATCAGCATTCAAATGGCAGCGGTCAGTCCAGTTCCCGGGTGATATAATGGAGGCGGGAAAGGGGGCATAGGCGGTTTTTTCATTTTTTGCAAAGTCTTTGAGTATCTGCTCATGGCGTTCAATCTGCGATAACTCAAAGGTGCCCTGCCGATAGCCATCAGGGGCCGCTCTGAAAGGAACCAACATAACCTTGCCGCCATCTGCCTGGATGGCGCGGATCAGTGTTTGAATATTGCGGTAGAATGACAGGTTTTCCAGCGGGATTTCCTGTGGCTTTTGGACCAGTTCGCCATGAGGGCGAAACCAGGCTGCGCGGGGTTTGGCCCCATTTCTGATCACAAATTGCCCCCCGTGCATCTGATCTTGATAAAATATTTCGAGAATAAATGTACAAACAAAGCGGGAACGGGCCAGCCATCGCCATTTACTGGGTAAGGGACGCAGATTTACCATGGGTTGCCGCCAGTTACTGCTGTCTGGATGATAATAGGGCAGGGTATAGCCCTCGGCATCATTACCGCCGGTATTGATAATGACAATATCCGGGCGGTAATAGCGATATTTGAAGAGATAATGCGTTAGCAGTTCGGAAGAGGTTGCCCAGGGCAATCCAGCGTTCATCACTTCAACATCAGTATATTTTTCAGGTAGATTATTGTGAATAATGTGCTCCAGCACAGCAGGATAAGCCTGGTCAGGGCGGGGAACTGTTGAGCTGTAGGTGGTGGACCCGCCGAGACACAGAATACGCAGCACATTGGGATCCTTATCAAATGGAACCGGTTCTCCGCGATAGCCATCTTCATTAATCTGCGGACCATCGGTTGCGCTGATATAGCCGGGTGCTGAAATGTACAGAAGATAAGGTTGCCCGATGGTGTTCTGCATCCTTTTCTCATTCACATTTTCGCGTCCTAAAAGGATCTTACGGGCAATTTTCTGGTCATCTTTCATCATTTTTCGCGCGGCATACTCAAGAAAGCATGCACAGAGTATAAAAATTCCAAGGACCAGGGCGCCTTTAAGTGCAAAATGGGACCGGCGGGGCAATAATGGGGTACTGTTATCAGGTTTTCTTTTCGTCATAATTGATTAGCTTCAAAATCTTGGTTTTTGTCGATACAGAGCCATAATTCCATAGGAATTCAACAGGAGCATGAGCACTTTTGTGAGGGCTTTTAGCTTGCAGTCTAGCAGTAAAACTATGGCTGGACGCTGAAAAAGTCAAGACGAACACAAAATTTCAGCTTTTTTCGGCTAACGTTCGAGGTAAGGAGTTCTGAACTTCCACGAGGTAAGGAATTCTGAATATGTTGATGCGACGAAATTGTATTGAAAAACAGACTTGACAAACGCTATAAACGCTATAGTGTTATGCAAAAATTGAATTGGAGGCCATGTATAATGGATACTCGAGAGATACCAGAGATTTTGAAATTGCTCCGCACCAAACTCGACTTAAGTCAGGAGGAACTATCCGCAAAACTGGGTGTGGCGTTTTCTACCCTGAACCGCTGGGAAAATGGGCACAGTGAGCCCAGAGGCAAAGCTAAAAAGGCTATTTCAGACCTGATGACAGAAGTTGGCGCCAGTGAGGATGAGGGTGACGCGAATGGACGCAAGCGGAAGAAAACGTCAAAAAACAACATTCTTACCACCAAATCAATGGAACAAATGTTATGGACAGCCGCCTGCTCTATAAGAGGTGAGAAAGATGCGCCAAAGTTTAAAGACTACATTCTGCCGCTGGTGTTCGCCAAACGGCTCTCAGATGTTTTTGAAGATGAGGTTGAGCGACTTTCCGAAACCTATGGGGACCTTGAGACGGCACTTTCTATCATAGAAGCCGATAAAAGCCTTGTTCGCTATTATATTCCGCCGGAAGCGCGTTGGCCCGTGGTCAGTGGGCGTGAACAGTTCGAGTGGCCGGAAGGCAGGAGACCAAAATCGCTTGGAGAGCAGCTCACCACCACCATGCGGACGATCGTTAAAGCGAATACGGGTGATCGGAACAAGGATCTGAGCGGGGTTATTGATATTGTTGATTTCAACGAAACGCGCAATGGCGAAAGAGAAATCAGCGACACGGCACTTGCCGGTATCATCGAAACACTTTCTGATCCCCGCTATCGTCTGGGTTTGTATGATGTAGAGCCTGATTTTATCGGGAGATGCTACGAATACCTGCTACGAAAATTTGCAGAAGGTCAGGGACAGAGTGCGGGTGAATTCTTTACGCCAACCGAAGTGGGCTGGTTAATGGCCTACATGGTCCGACCGGGTCAAGGTGAAGAAGTGCATGACTATGCCTGTGGGTCAGCAGGTCTGCTGATTAAATGCGAGTTGGCGTTGATTGAACGTGAGCTTAAGGTAAGTCGACCACTCAAGCTGTATGGCCAGGAACTTACCGGGTCCAGCTACGCCATTGCACGTATGAATATGGTCATCCATGACATGGAAGGTGAGATTGTACGCGGAAATTCTATGACTAATCCAAAATTCCGGGCACCGGATGGACGGCTGCGTACTTTTGATATTGTTGTTGCCAATCCCATGTGGAATCAGCCGTTTGATGCCTCCGTCTATGAAAAGGATGATTACGGACGCTTTGATGAACATGGTGGCGTTACGTCCGGCAAAGCCGACTGGGCGTGGCTGCAGCATACTCTCACATGTCTTAACGATACCGGTCGAGCCGCGGTAGTCCTGGATACCGGTGCCGTCACGCGCGGCAGTGGCAGTCGCAACGAAGACAAAGAGAAGACGATTCGCAAGTGGTTTGTCGACCAGGACCTGATTGAGGGTGTCGTGCTCCTGCCTGACAATCTTTTCTATAACACAACCGCCGCCGGCATCATCATCCTGCTTAACTGCAATAAACTTCCACAGCGCAAGGGCAAAATTGTCCTGATTAACGCCAGTCAGGAATTTAAGAAAGGGCGTCCTAAGAACTATATTCCTGAAGCGGATATCAAAAAGATTGCACAGGCCTTCATCAAGGGGCAGGAAATCGAACAATTTGTCAAAGTAATCACCAATGAACAGGCTTCGGAAAATGACTATAACCTTTCGCCCTCCCGATATGTGGATACAAGTGAACAGGAGGAATACAGGCCCATACCGGAAGTTCTTGAAGAACTTTGGGGTAAAGGCGGATTGGAGGAACAGGCCCGGGAACTGGATGCTGACCTGAAGAACATTTTTATGCAGATGGGGTTTTGGAAATGACATCCTATCCCTGCAACAACCCAAATGAAATCGATTATATTCAGCTCCTGAATACGATCAAAACACATATTCACGAAGCTCGCATTCGTGCAGGGCTTGCAGTCAACAAGGCGCTGATAACCCTCTATTGGAAAATCGGAAAGATCATTGTCGACCGCCAGAAAACAGAAGGATGGGGCGCTGCCGTCATCGAGCGGCTTTCTCGTGATATCCGAATCGAATTTCCTGATCTACAAGGCTTTTCGCCCCGTAATATCTGGCGTATGCGTTCATTCTATCTTGCTTATACAGAGAATATTACAAATCTGCCACAGCCCGTGGCAGAAATGGACGGAACAAATCTGCCACAACTTGTGGCAGAACTTCCCTGGGGACATAACGGGGTACTTATTGAGCGGGTCAAAGACGTCAATGCCCGAATCTGGTACATGCGACAGACTCTGGAGCATGGATGGAGTCGGACCATACTCGAACTACACATTCAGCAGCATGACTACGAACGTAAAGGCAAAGCCATTACCAACTTCTCGCGAACACTACCCGCTCCGCAATCCGACCTGGCCAGGGACATCCTGAAAGATCCATACTTATTCGATTTCCTGGGACTTACAGAGAACACACGAGAACGCGAAATCGAAAATGCGCTATTATTGCATCTGCGTGAATTTCTTATCGAACTCGGGAACGGATTCGCCTTCGTGGGCAATCAATACAGACTGGCCATTGACGATGAGGACTACTACATTGACCTGCTATTCTATCACCTGAAGCTCCGTTGTTTTGTTGTCATCGACCTGAAAACTCGCCCATTTGTCGCCGAAGATGCCGGTAAGATGAATTTCTATCTGAATGCCGTTGACGACCTGCTCCGCCACCCCGATGACCAACCATCAGTAGGCTTGGTCCTTTGCCGGGAAAAAGAAGGCTCCAACCGCATGCTGCTCGAATACGCCCTGCGGGGTCTAAAGAAACCCATCGGCGTATCCGAATACCAACTCACCCGCGCCCTACCCGACAACCTGAAACCCAGCCTCCCAACCGTCGAAGAAATCGAACGTGAAATAGCCGACACCATCATTGAGGATGACAATACCACCACCGGTCGTCTTGTGCGGGAAATGCGGGAGAAGTA
>RZZM01000582.1 GCA_009929845.1 Spartobacteria bacterium | reverse complement strand
GTCGGCATGGGCAAACGGCACCTCGAAGCGCTCCCGCGCCTCGCGGAACGCCTGCCGGGTCAGGGCGTCGGTGTTCCAGGCATAGCCGGTCACAAGCTCCGTGTCGTTGCGACAGGGCCTGATGCGGTGAATGGTGACGAAGGCCGTCGGTGCCGTTTTCTGCGCGCTTCTCATGCGTCATGATCTAGCACGGAATGGCCGGCTACGGAAGCCCGCCCTGTCGCCTGTTTACTAAAGACTTTTTCGGAGCGGTGTGATAACGAAAAAGACGATGGAATACTCTGTAAAAGGACTTGTAACCATGCCGACTGTACAATCACCCCCGCTGGCCGCATTGGCTTTTGCGCTTCTTTGCTCCCCATTTCCAGCCATCGCGGACGCTCCTCGCGCCTCCGCCCCGTCCGCCCTTCCGGTTGCTACGCAGATCGTTGCCGATCAAGAGCGGGGGACCGACACATTGGCCCCCGCATCCTTCGGTCCTGTTGATTGTCCCAACATCGGCGATAGATGCACTGCGCACGGTAATATTATTTTCGCTGGTTGGCACCCAATTACGCACGAGCACCTGTTCATCCCGCCCACGGACCAGGATATTGCGGGGGACTTTACGCTGGCGTGGAAGACCTTGACGGGAACTGACGATATTTCTCCGGATTCGACCAATGACGGGGCAGCGAACCACACGAACCGGGGCGGCAGCATTGCAAACTTCCCGGCCTTTCAGGCGTGCGAGGATTTAAGTTTCGGCGGCTACAGCGACTGGTATCTTCCCTCTCAGGTAGAAGCCTATTACCTCTGGTCGGTGCATGAAACGATAGAAGCGGGAGGCAATATCACGAATTTCCAGAACGGCTACTACTGGTCTTCTACGGAGATCAATGCCTACGCAGCGTGGGGCCAGGTCTTCTTCGATGGCCGCCAGGTCGACCCCAGTAAGGGAAATGGTCATAGGGTGAGATGTGTCAGGCGCTGAGGGGCGAAAACAAACACCATAAAAACCGTAGCCGGAGAAAGAAATGCGTAAGATTTATTTATTTGCCCTCATGCTGATGGTTGTCTTCCTGCCGGGAACAACGGCCTTGTCGCAAGAGCAGGAGGATGCGCTTATGCTTGCGGATAAATCCCTGTGGATCGCGGAAGGGGACAATCCGGACAGGCCGGTTTATGTGATTTTCTCCACCGCCTGCGGCTACAGCAAAAAAATGTATGACGAGTCGCAACAGTTCAAAAGCGGCTACCAGTTTCGCTGGATCCCTGTCGGAGGCCCGGATGCCGGCTGGCTGGCCATGCATGGCGGGCCGGAAGATCTCGCCGAAAGGATCGGCAGCCCCGGCCCGGCGGGCACAGATGAGGCTTCGCAGCAGGCAATCAGGCACAATAATATTTTCCTGCACAAGCTGGCCCGGACCTCCGGCATGCGGAGTTTATCTTTTCCGGTGATAATCTGGCATAACGGCAGCAGAACCCGTATCCGTTCGGTGCGCGACAATCTGCCCGCCATGTTGCAAGATGTTGCCGCCATAGAGACGGGCCGCGATCCTGATAAATTCCGCACTCTCATCGCCAGCACTCCATTATATGAACCGGACGGGGCCGGCGGACAATTTTCCGCCCGCTCGGGCGATGCGCCCGTTTATATGTATCCGGATACGGATTCGCTTGTTCTGACCATCGTGAAGACAGGCTATGTCCTGCCGCAAAAAGGCCGGACTCCGGACGGTAAGTGGGCCGCCGTGCAGCCTTTTTCAGGATCGATGAGCGATGTTACCGGATATATCCTCGCTGAATAGCTTCGCGCGTTCCGGCGATGCGGCTCTGATGGCCTGCACTTACTCGCCTTCGATGCCGGGCATCGCATCCGATATCTCCGGGGCATCATGGCTCAGTTACTGGACCGGCACCCGGACCGCAAGCATCCGGCGCACAAACAGGCCGTCCGGCCCGCGACCGCGTTTCGCATAGGCATGAAGAGATCCAATCCACTCCCGCAGGGGTGGCATATCCGGCACGCGCAAAAAAAGGGGCATGCGGTTACGCTTTTTTTTGACTTGACGAAAGATACTTGTTACGCCTGTAACCGTCCGGTGACCCCCCTCTTGTATTTTCGGGAGCGATAAGCTTCAGGATCGGGATTTCCTGAAGTTCCACGGCAGGAGCTCGTCGATTTTGTTG
>RZZM01000581.1 GCA_009929845.1 Spartobacteria bacterium | reverse complement strand
CTGAAAATCCTTGTGTCGACGGTTCGATTCCGCCTCTCGCCACCATTTTTTCCGCGTGCTCGTCTCCGCACGTCGGCCAGTCCGGGTTGCTTTTAAATGAACAATCAGAACGAACAACTGAGTTTTCCCAAAGGTTTTATCTGGGGAACCTCTACGGCTGGTCATCAGGTGGAGGGCGATAACAGGCACTCCGACTGGTGGGCATGGGAACAACAGGGACTGGCCCACGGGGGGCATCATTCGGGACGCTCCGTGGACTACTGGAATCGCTTTGAAGCGGACCACGCGCTGATGGCCGAACTGGGCTATAAGGCTTTCCGCCTGGGGGTTGAATGGGCGCGTATCGAGCCGCGCAGGGGCTTTTTTGATCCACACGTGGTGCGGCGGTATCACGAAATCTTTCAATCGCTGCAAAAACACGCCATTCGAATATGCCTGACGATCAATCATTGGGTTCTGCCACACTGGGTCAGCCAACAGCACGACTGGCTCAATCCGCAAACCCTGGACGATTTTGAGGCGTTTACGGCCTTCGTCGTCAAGGAGTTCGGCGCCTATCCCGATTTCTGGGTGACCCTCAATGAACCGATGGTCCCCGCCATCGCCGGTAATCTGCTGGCCTATTTCCCGCCCCAGCGAAGATCGTTTCGAGCCTACCGCAAGGTCTCCGGCGCCCTGCTCGAAGCCCATGCGCGGGCCTACCGGACTATCCACCGGGAACTGAAACGCGCCCCGGACGGCGGCCCCCCTATGGTGGGCGTCGCGCACGCCTATCCGTTATTCAACGCCTGGGACTCCTTCGGACTGGCCGGATGCTGGGAGCGCGTGGCCGCGCGTGTCGCCCGCCTCTTCGCCCACAAGGCCTGGGACCAGTCCATCCAAACCGGCCGGGCCCACTGGATTCACGGGGGCCGATACATCGAAGGCCTGAAAGATAGCTATGACTATTGCGGGATCAATTATTACACCCGCATGACTCTGAAATACAATCCCGCCAAAAAGGACCAGTGGCGGATTGATGAAGCGCATATTCCAGGTGGAATAAAACGCACACAAATGGGGTGGCAAATCTATCCCGAGGGCTTTCGCCATGTCATCAGAACGGTGTGGAAACGTTTTGGCAAGCCCATCATCATCACGGAAAATGGCATCGCCGATGCCCAGGACCAGTCCCGACCACGCTACCTCGTCGAACATCTGGCCGCCCTGCATGACTGCATCGTGGAAGGGATCCCCGTACAAGCCTATTTCCATTGGTCTTTTATGGATAACTACGAATGGCGTGAAGGCTATACACAAAAATTCGGTCTCATCGCCGTTGACCAGAACGATCCGTGCCTAACCCGAAAACCGCGCCCCAGCGCCTATCTCTACAGCGATATCATCCGCCACAACGCCATCACTGAAGAAATGCGCCACCGATTCAACGTCTGACCCCCACGCTAATTAACGTCTGCTATGGGTGGCACGATCACACCGCTGTTGCAGACCATTCGAAATTTTGATTTGAATATTTCAGTCAACGCATATTGTTTGTGCATGAACAATCAACCAGAGACTGTCTTTTTTAATGGTTTTGAGGACAGACCTATACATGTTGTTTGTTCTCCCAAGGAAGATTACCTGGCAATAATCACAGCTTATTTGCCAGATGAAAGAGAGTGGCGGATTGATTTCAAACAAAGGAAATTGAAATGAAATGTATTCATTGTCAGGGAGAAATGAAACGTGGAACCACACCGTTCCATATTGATCGAAAGGGATGCCATCTATTATTAGATGCCGTTCCGGCTTGGATTTGCACTCAATGTGGCGAGCCATATTTTGAAGGACATGAAGTTGATGCGATTCAGGATATTGTCATTGAAGTTGAGAAAAAGGCAGAATCGTTAGCTTTAACAGCATAAAGCGAACTCGTAGACCGCTTCTTCGTACCGGGATAACTCACCGGCAAATCTGGGGCGTACCGCCCTGTTCAATCGCCTTGCGCACCTGGAGGCACATCTGCCGTACCATGGGATTCTCCGGTCGCAGGGCCTGCTCCATCTCCAGGGCTTCAAGGGCTTCCTCCCATCGCTGTTGCTCAAGCAAGGCCATGCCCAGGTAGTAATGAGCCAGAGGTTGGTTCGGGTCGCGTTTGATCGCTTCCCGGATGCGCTGCTCGGCCCGTGC
>RZZM01000168.1 GCA_009929845.1 Spartobacteria bacterium | reverse complement strand
CTGGGGCTGGAGAAGGTCCCAAGGGTTGGGCTGTTCGCCCATTAAAGCGGTACGCGAGCTGGGTTCAGAACGTCGTGAGACAGTTCGGTCCTTATCCACTGTGGGCGCAGGATATTTGAAGAGAGCATTCCTTAGTACGAGAGGACCGGGAATGACGTACCACTGGTGTTCCAGTTGTCCCGCCAGGGGCATTGCTGGGTAGCTATGTACGGAAAGGATAAGCGCTGAAAGCATCTAAGTGCCAAGCCCCCTCTAAGATAAGATATCCCTATCTACTTCGGTAGATCTAAAGGCTGGTTGAAGACGACGACCTTGATAGGCCAGATGTGTAATTATGGCGACATAGTCAGCTAACTGGTACTAATCAGCCGTGAGGCTTGACCATTATTTTAGCTGTCTGCCGGTCCTGGGTAACCAGGACCGGCGGCAGCCCCTATACAACTGATTTATACTATTTGTCCGGTGATTATAGCGAGGAAGCAACACCCGTTCTCATTCCGAACACGGAAGTGAAGAGCCTCTGCGGCGATGGTACTGTGATATTCAAATCGTGGGAGAGTAGCACGTCGCCGGGCATTAATTTGAAAAGTCGCGTTTCTTAATTGAAACGCGACTTTTTTTTGTCAAATTTTTTCCGTTGGGGCTGGTTCAGCTCGCGGTAGTAACGCTCGGTGCATTCATGCAGCGCCAGAAAGCGGTTCATCCGCGTTCCGGCAGCGGCCTTGCGGCGATGGGTGAGCAGCTCCTTGACGTGTTCGTAGTTCAGCATGACGAGGCACCCCCTTCCTGCGCGACCACCGAGTGCAATACCTCGGCCAAACTGCGTGCAACTTGCCCACGCACACATGGAGCAGCGGCTATACGGGAAGCCGGTTCTGACGACTCCATCGCCAGCACCTGATAGAGCCGTCCATCCCAGGCGATAAACCGCTCGCCCAGCAGTTGCAAACGCGCCCGTGAAAATCCCCTCCTGACCAACCGATGATCCACCCGGCCAAATCAAAGCATTTTCAAATCGGCGATCACAGAAATGGCAGGTCCGTGGTTACAACAAGCTGTTGAGAATTTCTTCACAATGTCTTGCCATGCGCAGGGGCATTTGTGAATATGCCGAAAATTTTAATAGTGAATTGTTAAAAGCAGGAATGTTGGAAGACTGAATGGTCTTTTACTGGCCCAAAACTCCTACCTTTTGACCTATTGGACGTGTTTGCATGAGCACAAATAGGAATGTAAAATGAAGTGTATGGACGTAGTGTATACAAAAGAGGATAAACCGCGGGAAATGTGCGGTTTGTTTGGCGTTTTTGGCGTGGAATATGCCGCGTCGCTGATCTATCAGGGGCTGTTTTCACAGCAGCACCGGGGCCAGGAGGGGGCCGGGATTGTTGTCAGTGATGGCATGAAGGTGCATTCCCTGAAGGGACAGGGGCTGGTGAGCGATATTTTTGAGGCGGATGCCTGGGACCGGCTTCCCGGGTATCTGGGAATTGGCCATGTACGCTATTCGACGACGGGGTCCACACGCATCCAGAATGTGCAGCCGCTGGTGGTGGAGTGCGTGGATGGCATCTGGGCGGTGGCCCACAATGGCAACCTGGTGAATGCGGCGCGCCTGCGGCGCATGTATCAGGAGGCGGGGGCCATTTTTCAGACCAGTACGGACAGCGAGGTGCTGGTGCATCTGCTGGCGGACCCGATGTATCGTTCGCGCCCGCGTCGCGTCGCACGCGCCCTGAATGAGATTCAGGGGTCGTTTTCTTTTTTAATTATGACCAAAGACGCCTTGATGGCGGCCCGTGACCCGCTGGGGTTCAAGCCCTTGTCGATCGGGCGGTTGGGCGAGGGGTATGTGGTGGCCAGTGAGACCTGTGCGCTCAATCAGATCGGGGCCAAATACCTGCGCGATGTCGAGCCGGGCGAACTGGTCACTATCGATAAAGAGGGCCTGCACAGTCACCGTTTCGCGGAACGGCCCCGGCAGCATCTGGCGCAGTGCGTTTTTGAAATGGTCTATTTTGCCCGACCGGACAGTCTGGTGTTTGGTAAAAATGTGCATCTGGTTCGTCAGCAGTATGGACGCTGTCTGGCCCGGGAGCACGCGGTGGACGCGGATATTGTCATCGCGATTCCCGACAGCGGCAATTCGGCGGCGTTGGGCTATTCCCAGGAGAGCGGTATCCCGTTGAATTACGGGTTCATTCGGAACCACTATGTGGGCCGGACCTTTATTATGCCGGAGGCCGACGCGCGCACCCGGGGGGTGGATATGAAACTGGCGGTGTTGCCGGAGGTCGTCCGCGACCAGCGGGTGGTGGTGGTGGACGACTCGATTGTCCGCGGGACGACCGCGCGTCGCCGCGTGGCCTGTTTGCGGGAGGCTGGCGCAAAAGAGATTCACCTGCGCATTTCCTGTCCGCCGACGGCCAACCCCTGCTTTTTCGGGATTGATTTTCCCAGCAAGGAGGAACTGATTGCCGGGGTGCACGATGTGGGCGGGGTCTGTGAGTACCTGGGGGCCGATTCGCTGGGCTATCTGAGTGTCGAGGGCCTGTTGTCGCCCTTTGATAAACCGGAAAATTTCTGTACGGCCTGTTTTACCGGAGATTATCCGGTTGACATCAGCGCCATGCACGGCAAGGAATCGTTGGAAACGCATACCCATGAGAGCAATGAGTAAGGAAGTGCACATGACCAAGCATATTTTTGTGACCGGCGGCGTGGTATCGTCACTCGGGAAGGGCCTGACGGCGGCTTCGATGGCGCTGTTGCTTGAGCGGCGCGGCTATCGCGTAAAACTTCAGAAGATGGACCCCTACATCAATGTCGACCCCGGAACGATGTCGCCGTATCAGCATGGCGAGGTGTATGTGACCATTGACGGGGCGGAAACGGACCTGGACCTGGGGCATTACGAACGGTTCAGCGGGACGAACTGCACGCGGAACAGCAATTACACGACGGGGCGCATCTACAGTTCGGTGATATCGCGCGAGCGGGAAGGGGGCTATCTCGGAAAAACCGTGCAGGTCATTCCGCATATCACGGATGAAATCAAGGCGGCCATCAGTTCGATGGACGCGCCGGATGTGGATATTGTCATAACGGAGATCGGCGGGACGGTCGGCGACATCGAGTCGTTGCCGTTTCTGGAGGCGATTCGCCAGTACCGACAGCAAATCGGTGCGGGCAACGGGTTGTTTGTTCACATTACGCTGGTTCCTTATATCAAGGCCGCTGGCGAAATGAAAACCAAACCCTCGCAGCAGTCGGTCGGGGTGCTGCGCTCGATCGGTATTGTGCCGGACATCCTGATCTGCCGATGCGAGCAGCATATGTCGCCGGAGCACTTCGAAAAGCTGGCGTTGTTCTGCAATGTGGACCGCAAACTGGTGATCGAGGAAAAGGATGTCACGCACTCAATCTATGAGGTGCCGCTGGATTTGGCGGAGCAGGAACTGGATGTCTATGTCCTCGAGAAGCTGAATCTGCATGTAAATCGTCAGGACCTGGGAGACTGGAAAAAGATGGTCCGGACCCTGATTGCCCCGAAGGGCGGGGAGGTGGACATCGCGGTGGTCGGCAAATATATCAGCCTGCGCGATTCGTACAAGAGTATTTATGAATCGCTGACGCACGGGGGTATCGCCAATGATGTGAAGGTGAACGTCCGGATGGTCGAATCCGAAGACATCGAGAAAAAAGGGGCGGAAAAGCAGTTGAGCGGCGTGCAGGGGATCCTGGTGCCGGGCGGCTTCGGCGGGCGGGGGATCGAAGGCAAGCTCAAGGCGGTGCGGTACGCGCGCGAAAACGGGATTCCCTTCTTCGGGATTTGTCTGGGGATGCAGTGCGCGGTCATGGAATTCGCACGGAATGTCTGCGGTAAAGAAGGGGCCAACAGCGTGGAATTCGACGACAAAACAGATTTTCCGGTTATTGACTTGATGGAAGCGCAGAAAAACGTAAAAGACATGGGCGGTACGATGCGTTTAGGCGCGTACCCCTGCGTTTTGGGCAGGGATACGAAGGCGTTTGCCGCGTACGGTAACGAAAAAATCTCGGAACGTCATCGGCATCGGTACGAATTTAACAACAAATATAGAGCAGAGATGGAGGCGCGTGGTCTGGTCTTCTCCGGCCTTTCACCGGATGGACATCTGGTGGAAATTGTGGAATTGAAGGACCACCCGTGGTTTGTGGCCTGTCAGTTTCATCCGGAGTTTCAGTCCACGCCCCTGAAGGCGCATCCGCTTTTCAGCGCCTTTGTGGGCGCCTCGATCAAGAAGAAGAAGAAGAAGGAGATCTCCGCGTGAGAAAAGCCTTAATAGCATTGGAAGACGGCGCCTTTTTTGAAGGGCATGCCTTTGCCGGTCGCGGCGAAATGTTCGGCGAGCTGGTATTCAACACCTCGATGAGCGGGTATCAGGAAATTCTGAGCGACCCGTCGTATCATGGACAGATTGTGACCATGACCTATCCGTTGATCGGCAATTACGGGGTCAACGATGAGGATGTGGAGTCCTTTCGTCCACATGCCGCGGGACTGGTCATTGGGGAAAACAGCCGCGTTCCCAGTAATTTTCGCGCGACGCGCACGCTGGCCGACTACCTGGTCGAAAATGAAATGATGGGCATCGACCAGGTGGATACCCGCGAGATCACCCTGCATATTCGGAACAAGGGGGCGATGAAGTGCGTGGTTTCGACCGAGGAACTGGACCCGAAACGGCTGGTCGAAAAAGCCAAGGCTTCGCCGGGGCTGGTCGGTCGCGACCTGGTCTCGGAGGTTTCCATCCGCGAGCGGTATACGTGGCCGGGTCCCTTCGAGAAGTTCGCGTCGTTCCCGCATATCACCACGGAAGGTGAATCGGCATATGCCGATGTGGCGCGCGGGGATAAAACCTATCGTGTGGCGGTGCTGGATTGCGGGTGCAAATTGAATATCCTGCGTTTGCTGGACCGGTGCGGTTGCGAGCTGGAAGTGTTCCCGGTGGCGACCGGCGCCGACGAGATACTGGCCATGAAGCCCGACGGATTCTTCATTACCAACGGGCCGGGTGACCCGTCCGGCGTGCCGAAGGTGGTCGAGGAAATCAAAACCATCATCCAAACCGGGTTGCCGACCTTCGGCATCTGTTTCGGACATCAGTTGCTGGGGCAGGCCCTCGGAGGGAAGACCTACAAGCTCAAATTCGGGCATCGGGGCGGCAATCAGCCGGTGAAAGATTTGCAGACCGGACGGGTGGACATTACCTCGCAGAACCATGGGTTTTGCGTCGATATCGAGTCCCTGGACCCGGAACTCGTCGAGACCACGCACATCAATTTGAACGACCGCACCTCGGAGGGGCTGCGCCACAAGCGACTGCCCATCTTCTCGGTGCAGCACCACCCGGAGGCTTGTCCGGGACCGCACGACGCGGTGCGCCTGTTTACCCGCTTTATAGAAAGTATGGCCCATAACTGATTTTCGGGAGAACGACCATGCAGAAAAATGACTGGATTGCTATTCTGGATTTTGGCTCGCAGTACAGCCAACTGATTGCGCGGCGCACCCGCGAGCAGAAGGTGTATTGCGAATTGATTCGATTTGACACCTCGGCGGAGGAGTTGGCCCGCCGCAAACCCGCCGGGATCATTCTTTCGGGCGGCCCGGCCAGCGTATTTGATGAGAAGGCCCCCCGGTGCGACCCCGCCCTCTTTGAGCTGGGTATTCCCGTGCTGGGCATCTGCTACGGGATGCAGTTGATGGCGCAGTCCATGCGCGGCGCGGTGAAGCCGGGCGTCTCCCGCGAATACGGCAAGGCGACGATTGACGTGCGGGACACGACATCGATCTTTGCCGACCTCCCGACGTCCCTGGGGGTCTGGATGAGTCACGGCGACCAGGTGGCGGAACTGCCGGAGGGCTTCACCACCCTGGCGAAAACGGAAACCTGTCCGCATGCCGCGATGGCCAATGTCGGTCGACGGATGTACGGCTTGCAGTTCCATCCGGAGGTTGTGCACACCCCACGCGGGGTGGATATCCTCCGGCACTACATCTTTGAGGTGTGCGGCTGCACCGGCGCCTGGAAGATGTCGGCCTTTGTGCAGGAGAGCATCAAGGCTATTCGCGAACGGGTTGGCGAGGAACATGTGATGTGCGGCCTGTCCGGCGGGGTGGATTCGTCGGTGGTGGCGGCCCTGCTGCACAAGGCCATCGGTGACCAGTTGCATTGCGTATTTGTCGACACCGGCCTCCTGCGCTACAACGAAGGGCACGAGGTCGAGACGACCTTCGGCGACCATTTTGGTATTGATTTACATGTGGCGCGGGCCGGGGATGTCTTTTTGGACCGCCTCAAAGGGGTGGTGGACCCGGAACAGAAGCGCAAAATCATCGGCGCGACATTCATCGAGGTCTTTTCCGATGCCATTCGCACGGTGGGTGAGGCGAAGTTTCTCGCGCAAGGCACCCTGTATCCGGACGTGATCGAGAGCATTTCCCCGTTGGGCGGTCCTTCGGTGACCATTAAAAGCCACCACAATGTCGGGGGGCTGCCCGCGGACCTGAATTTTAAGTTAATTGAACCGTTGCGCGAACTCTTCAAGGACGAGGTGCGCGAACTCGGACGCGAACTGGACCTGCCGGACAACATGGTCGACCGGCAGCCCTTCCCGGGGCCCGGCCTGGCCGTTCGCATCCTGGGCGAGGTCACCCGCGCACAGGTCGAACTCCTGCAGCAGGCGGACCTGCGCGTGCAGGAAGAATTGAAGAAACTGGAAAATTACAAGGATATTTGGCAGGCCTTCGCGGTGCTGCTGCCGGTGCAGTCGGTGGGCGTAATGGGCGACGGACGGACCTATGAAAATGTGGTGGCCGTGCGCGCGGTCGAGAGTCGCGACGGGATGACCGCCGATTGGTTCAAGTTGCCGTATGAAACGCTCGACATGATCGCATCGCGCATCATCAATGAGGTGCGCGGCATCAACCGTGTCGTCTACGATATCAGCTCAAAACCCCCCAGCACCATCGAGTGGGAATAAGGTACACAGGAGTTTACACATGCCTAAAAGAACAGACATAAAACGGATCATGCTTATCGGCTCGGGCCCGATCATCATCGGCCAGGCGTGCGAATTTGATTATTCAGGCACCCAGGCGTGCAAGGCGTTGCGTGAAGAAGGTTACGAAGTTATTCTCGTTAACAGCAATCCCGCCACCATCATGACCGACCCGTCGGTCGCGGACCGGACCTATATCGAGCCGATCACCGTTGAAACGATTGAAAAAATCATCAAAAAGGAGCGTCCCGACGCCCTGCTGCCCACGCTGGGCGGACAGACCGGCCTGAATGTCTCCATCGAGGCCGCGGATGCCGGGATTCTCGAAAAATACGGGGTTGAAATGCTGGCGGCCAACCGCGAGGTGATCCGCAAGGCCGAGGAGCGCGATTTGTTCAAATCCGCCATGCAGGAGGTCGGTATCGAATGCCTCAAGAGCACCTCGGTACACAGTCTGGAGGAGGTGAAGGCGGTTGCGGAGGAAATGGGCTTTCCGATTATTGTGCGCCCGAGTTTTACGCTGGGCGGGACCGGCGGCGGCACCGCCAATACCCTGGAAGAGCTGCTGCACATCGCCGAGGGCGGCCTGAAGGCCAGTATGACCACCGAGGTGCTGCTCGAAGAGTCCGTCTGGGGTTGGAAGGAATTCGAACTCGAGGTCATGCGCGACCGAAACGATAACGTGGTCATTATCTGTTCCATCGAAAACCTGGACCACATGGGTATTCACACCGGCGACAGCATCACGGTGGCACCTGTTCAGACCCTGACCGACGCCGAATATCAGCGCATGCGCGACGCGGCCGTCAAATGCATCCGGGCCATCGGTGTTGAAACCGGCGGCTCGAATGTCCAGTTTGCCGTGAATCCGGAAACCGGTCGGATGGTGATCATCGAAATGAACCCGCGTGTCTCGCGCAGTTCCGCGCTGGCCAGCAAGGCCACCGGATTTCCCATTGCCAAGATCGCCGCGAAACTGGCGGTTGGCTACACCCTGGACGAACTGCCCAATGATATCACCCGCGAGACCACCGCCTGTTTCGAGCCGACCCTCGACTACTGTGTCGTGAAAATCCCGCGCTTCGCCTTCGAAAAATTTCCCGGGGCCAATCCGCTGCTGGGCGTCAGCATGAAGTCTGTGGGCGAGACCATGGCGATCGGTCGGAATTTCAAGGAGGCGTTGCAAAAGGCGTACCGCGGTCTTGAGATAGGCGTGGACGGTCTCGGCCGCCGGGAAATGGAACGGATCGACAAGGAGCACCTCGCCGAAGGACTTTCGCAGCCGCATACCGAAAGGCATTTCTACATCAAGTATGCCCTGGAGATGGGCATGTCGGTCAAGCGTATCGCTGAGATTACCAAGATCGATCCCTGGTTCATTGATCAGATGGCGCAGATTGTCGACATCGAGCATAAACTGCTGGCGGCCCCCAAAGACCGTCCGCTGAATGCCGCGTTGCTCCGCGAGGCCAAGACCAACGGTTTTTCGGACTTGCAGATTTCCGCGTTCCACGCCGACGCCACTACGCAATGGGATGTGCGCCGCCAACGCCTCGAATATGGCATCAAACCCGTCTACCGCCTGGTGGATACCTGCGCCGGTGAATTCGAGGCCTATACCCCGTATTTCTATTCGAGCTATGCCAACCATGATCAGTCACGACTGAACGACAGGAAGAAGGTTATGGTCCTGGGCAGCGGACCCAACCGGATCGGACAGGGCATCGAGTTTGACTACTGTTGTGTCCACACCGTACAGGCCCTGCGCGAGGCCGGATACGAAACCATCATGGTCAACAGCAATCCCGAAACCGTAAGTACGGACTACGATACCGCCGATAAATTGTATTTCGAACCGCTTACCTTCGAGGATGTGATGAACATCTACGAAAATGAACAACCCCTTGGTGTGATTGTTCAAATGGGCGGGCAGACGCCGTTGAATCTGGCCATGGGGCTGTTGAAGGCCGGAGTGACCATCCTGGGGACCTCGCCCGATAGCATTGACCAGATGGAAGACCGCGAGCGCTGCCGGGAACTGCTGAACAAGCTGGCCCTTCGGCAACCGGAAAGCGGCACGGCCATGAATATGGACGAGGCCATGGCGCTCACCCGGAAAATCGGATTGCCCGTGATGATCCGTCCGTCCTACGTCCTCGGCGGGCGCGCCATGGTGGTGGCGTGGAAGGAGGAGGATGTCCAGCCATTTGTCAAGGCCGCCTTCAAGGCCAGCCCAGGGTTCCCGGTGCTGATCGACCGCTTTCTTGATGCCGCGGTGGAAGTGGATGTGGATGTGGTGTGCGACGGCGAAACGTACCGCATCGGCGGGGTTATGGAGCATATTGAAGAGGCGGGCGTACACTCCGGGGACAGCGCCTGCGCCACCCCGCCGCATACGATTCCGCCGGAAATCACCGAGCGCATCAAGACCGCTTGCGGACGCATTGCCCTTGCATTGAATGTGCAGGGCCTGATGAACGTGCAATTGGCCGTGAAGGACAACGAATTTTACATCATCGAAATCAATCCGCGCGCGTCGCGTACCATTCCCTATATCAGCAAGGCCACGGGCATTCCGCTGGCGAAAGTTGCCGCCCGCATTGCCGTCGGCGAAAAGCTGTGCGATATGAACCTGGATGCGCAGGCCGCGGATGTGCAGTGGTGCGCGGTGAAGGAAGCCGTGCTGCCCTTCGACCGCTTTGCCGGGGTAGACCCGGTGCTGGGCCCGGAAATGAAATCAACCGGTGAGGTCATGGGCATCGACACCTGTTTCGAGGCGGCCTACTGGAAGAGCCAGATCGCCGCCGGACAGAAACTCCCCAAGGCGGGCGGCATGGTGTTCCTCAGCGCCAAGGACAGCGACAAAGGCTGGATGTCGGAAATCGGCCGGGACCTCGCCGCGCAGGGGTTTACCCTGCTTGCGACCGACGGCACCGCCAAAGCACTGCACGCGGCCGGAGCCGAAGCGACCGTGGTCAAAAAATTGTGCGAGGGCGAGAGCCCCAACATCATGGATTACATGAAAGCGGGCAGTCTGTGCCTGGTTATCAATACCCCCAGCGGTCCGGTCGGACGTATCGACGAAGTGGCCATCCGCTCCGAAGCCATCCTGCGCAAAGTGCCCATCGTCACGACACAGGCCGGCGCTCGCGCCACCGTCGCCGCCCTGCGCCATATGCAGGAAAACGACTGGGACGTAAAAGCCCTGCAGGACTACTACCCCTCGACCGGAAGCTGACCCCCCGGCCCGCTGGATTTAAACCCTTTGGAGTACTCTCAATACGTTTTTTAGCACAGACTCTATTGCTCAAATTCCGTTCTTGGGACGCCTGATTGCCCAAAATTTGCCATTTTCCCTTCAAAAAACGATCATTTTCCGTCTTCATACTCCGCGTCACTACGCCTTCGC
>RZZM01000580.1 GCA_009929845.1 Spartobacteria bacterium | reverse complement strand
ACGCGCACCAACCTGCCGGGCGTCTTCGCCGCGGGAGATGTGCAGGATTCCATCTATCGGCAGGCCGTCACGGCCGCCGGTTCGGGGTGCATGGCCGCGCTCGAGGCGGAACGCTACCTGGAGGCCAAAGGGCTCTAACCGGGCCGCGGATATCTGATGCCGGAACAACCATCGAAAAAAAAATCCAAACTGACAGAGACCGACTGGAGCGCCTACCGACGCTTGTTGAACTACGCGAAACCCTATAAAACACGCCTGTTTCTCGGGTTGTTGTTCGGCGCGGTATTCGGAGGCTCGACCATCGGCATGCTCGGCGCCTTCCGGGAGAACCTTGCGCAGATGTTTAATCCGGCGACGATCCCGCTGTCGCTGCTCATCCTGATCGGCGCATCGTTGCCGGCCTTCGCCCTGTTGCGTGGCGTCGGCGATTTCATGAGCAAGTATTATGTGGAGTGGGTGGGGAACCGGGTGGTAATGGACCTGCGTTCGGAGACCTTCACCCATATCCATGACCTGAGCTTGATCTATTTTACACGCAGCCGGACCGGCGAACTGATCTCGCGTACGACTAACGATACCCTCATGGTGCAGCGGGCGGTCTCCACTGTGATCGGCGATCTCGTTCGCGAGCCCTTTGTCCTGGTGGGGGCCATCATCTACCTTTTCGTTCTCGATCCGGTGCTTTCCTGCGCCAGCCTGCTGCTCTTCCCCATCTGCATCGTCCCGGTGGCGCTGTTCGGACGGCGGGTGCGTAAGGCCTCGCGCGAGGGCCAGCAGAAACTTGCCGATATCGTCACTATCCTGGAAGAGACCGTCAACGGCGTGCGCATTGTCAAGGCCTTCGGCATGGAGCAGTACGAGATCAACCGGTTTAATGTGCGCAACTATTCGGTATTCAATCGACTCATGCGCGTCGCGAAGGCCCGGGCCTCCGTCGAGCCGATTATCGTCACCATCTCGTTCATCGGCCTTGCGCTGGCGCTGTTGTATGCCCGTTGGGCCGGTATGACGGCCGACAGTTTTTTTGCCTACGCGGCCGCGCTGGTGGTCATGTATCAGCCGGCGAAAAAACTCAGCAGGATCCATCTTAATATCCAGCAAAGCTGCGCGGCGGCGGATCGGATTTTCGAGGTGCTGGATACGCATATCGAGGTCAAGGAGGCCCCGGATGCCGTCGACTTTTCGGAGGTAGTCACCGAGGTCCGTTTCGAGCAGGTGGGCTTCGCGTATGATGACGCCCCGGTGCTCAGGGATATCAACTGCCGTGTGAAGGCCGGGGAATGCATTGCCCTCGTCGGCAGTTCCGGCGGCGGTAAATCCACCCTAGTCAGCCTGTTGCCGCGCTTCTTTGACGCCACCGAAGGGGTCATCCGCATCAACGGCAAAGATATCCGCACTTTTACCCTCAAGTCGTTGCGCCGACAGATCGGCATGGTGACCCAGGATACGATTCTGTTCAACGATACGGTAGCGCGGAATATTGCCTACGGACAGCAGGATGCCCCGATGGAGGAAATCATGACCGCGGCCCGACGCGCACACGCGCACGGGTTTATCACGGAGATGCCCGAGGGGTACGATACCATCATCGGCGAACGGGGCGTCAAGCTCTCCGGCGGCCAGCGCCAGCGCCTGGCTATCGCGCGGGCCATGCTGCGCAATCCGCCTATCCTTATCCTCGACGAAGCCACCAGTGCGTTGGACACCGAATCGGAACGCCAGGTGCAGGCCGCCCTGGATGAACTGATGACTGAACGCACCGTTTTCGCCATTGCGCACCGCCTTTCCACCATTGCCCACGCCAACCGGATTCTTGTCCTCGACAACGGCCACATCGCCGAGGAGGGCCCCCATGAAGACCTCCTCAAGAAAAACGGAATCTACAAGCGCCTCTACGATATGCAGTTCACCTGAAAATGCGCCCCTCAACAAAAAAAACGCCGCTGGCAGTCCGCCCCTGCATTATCATTTTCATGTCACGATCGTGACATGAAAATGATAATGCAGGGGCGGTTGCTTTTTCCTGTTCGTGCGCGGCGAGCCACATGCCGAGCCGTGTGCGTGCAAAAAAGCATAAAAACACGACAAAAAATCGTAACTTCTCAAAAAGCCTTGTGTCCGCAGTTTCCCAACCCGCCGGGAGGGTCATTGCTTGTCATGCCGTAATATATGAAGGCAGGTCCTCAATGAC
>RZZM01000167.1 GCA_009929845.1 Spartobacteria bacterium | reverse complement strand
TCCACCCCTTCCCCTGGGTCACAAAGCACATACTCGCCGCGCCCCCGGAATACACGGCCAGTACGGAAGCGCACATATTGCGGGTGGATTTCGGCGACGTCATCGGGATGCAGTTTAAAATCCTGATCGGTTTCCGGCCATATCCAGAATTTAAAAATGGTGGTCTCTGATTCGACCGTGTAGGCACAGATCGGTTTCCCCTCAAATGGTAGCGGGTCGCCGTTCGGCAAGGTCTTGCGGTAGGTCTTTCTTGCGCCCCTGTAGAACGTGTGTTCATGCCTGCCTTGTCTGTTCTCGATAAAAAATGTACTCATGCCAACCCCCGCAATTCGATCACGTTGCTTTCCTGCTTTGGTCTTATCTTGAAATAACTCTGTGCCTGTTTTTTTGTGGCCAACCCCCGATAGTGCCGATAAAGCACGTCCGCGCCCCCTACGTGGCCCAAAATGCTGGCCGTTCGCTGCTGGTCGCCGTGCAAGGCCATATGCATCGTGGCAAAGGTTTTGCGCCCCCCGTCCTGCTTCCAACTGAATCCAAGGTCCGGTTTGATTCGCTTCATCATGCGGTTAAATTCATGCTTGCCGGCAATGCCCATGCCGCCCGCGCCCCGGTAGGCCACAAGCCAATCGAACAATGCATCATTCATTTCGATCACCCGCGCCCCACGTACCTTTGACGTTTCCGGCAATACACGAATGATTTTTTCTGCCAGGTCCACCTGGTCCCACTTCAACCCGGCGGCCTCGCCCGGTCTCAAACCCCCGAAAAACTGGGCGGCCAAATATGGGATTGCGGAAGGCTCTTTTTCCTCCAGAACACTGAAAAGCGTGCGCACCTGATCGACCGTGAAGAAGTCCGGCAACACGTCATCAGTTCGGATTTTTTTCAACAGGCTTTTGGGTATGGCTTCGCAAAAGCCCTCATCCACAGCGAAGGAAAAGAACGCCCGAAGGCAACGGCGATACCCATCCCGTGTGCTGCCCGTCAATCCAAGGTCATCCATCCAAGCGGCTATGGCTTCGCTTTTTACGGTTCGCAACGGACATTCAAAGGCATCCTTAAACCGGTTCAACTTATACCGCCGTTCCCCCAGCGTTGACGCCCGGCATCCTTCGCGCTCTTTTTCAATCATGAATTTCTCTACTACATCAGCGACCGGCACCCCGGAAAGGTCGGCATTGCTCTTAACCCATGCCCGCGCCGCATCGACCAGCGAAGAGCGGCCCGCCAGCACCTTCAGCGCCCGCGCCGCATCTAAACGCTGTGTCGGTGACAGCTCAAAGGCGGCCACGCCCTCATTCTGGATTTTTCGCCGCACCATTTCGGCGTACAACTTCGCATCGGCCAGATCGTCAAAACATCGCCGTTCGTTCAGACCGTCCCGGCGGTAGTCAACCAACCAGTACCCGGCGCGAACCTCCCGGATTGCGATTCCTGCATGCTCGATTTTTTCTTTTTTGCTCATGTTTTACCTTTGCTGAATATGCCTGTTTATGGTGGCAATTTGTCAACAGGCTGTCAACACACTTTTTCCGGCATCTTTCAAAACAAGCGGAAAACAATTCATAACATGCTGAATATCATGGGATAACAAAATGGAGCGGGTGAAGGGAATCGAACCCTCACAACCAGCTTGGAAGGCTGGGGCTCTACCATTGAGCTACACCCGCTCCTGAAAGCGTGCGGTTTACTATACAGACGATTTACCGGGGGTCAAGTATTCAGTTTGCGCCTTTTAATGAAACATCGCAGGGTCAGAAATCCTTGCCTCGTGGAAGTTCAAGTGACACCAGGGAGTCGGTGTTCGTTGATCGCTTGTTGTCCTTTAGGCTGCGGCGCACGGCGAGCGCCGCACGAACAGGAAAACAACCATATTTTCACCTTCTCTGCGCCTCTGCGTCTCTGCGCGAGAAAAAAGAGATCACGAATGGCTCTATACTTTTTGGGGAAATAACGCTCACCTTCGTCCTTTTCGTGCACCCCATCCGGGGCGCATTTTGTGTTTTTGTCGGTCTCGGGGCCACCGGCCCCGAGCTAAGACCGTCGCCTCCTCCAGAGGCCGGTACGGGGCACTCCGCGAAGCCTCCATGAGGCCAAAAAACCAATTTTTTCTCGAAAACCTTTTTAGGTTCTTTTTGCCGTTTTTATGCTCTATTCCGCGGGTGGACGGATAATTTCCCCACGAGCTTGTACATATTGGCTCGATGGGAATCTCGTCCTCCAGGATTACGAATCATTTTTGGCTGTTTGGTGGTATGGGCTATGCCGACGGCGCGTGGCGCTGTTGGATCATCTCGGCAACAATGGAAACAGCGATTTCCTCAAGGGTTTTCGAGTGAATACACAATCCGATGGGACCGTGGATGGCGGTGATTGCTTCTTCGGAAAATCCGGCTTCCCGGACCGCCTGGCGTCGCTGTTCCTGGGTGCGCGCACTTCCGAGCAGTCCGATGTAAAAACAGTTGGCCTTCAGGGCCGCGCACAGGGCGGGCACATCAAGTTTGGCGTCGTGGGAGAGCACCGCCACATACCATTGGGCATCCACCCCCAGGGCCTCGAAGGCTTCTTCGGGCCATTTGAACTCGATCTTACGCGCGTGTGGAAACCGCGCCTCCACGCCGACCGCCCGGCGGGGATCGACAATCCAGGACTGGAAGCCGGCAAACACCGCTACCTGGGACAAGGCGGCGGCCAACGGGGTCGCGCCCACGATGGCCAGGTTCGGAGGCGGAACAAATGCTTCGATAAAAAAACGGGTTTCCGTATTCGGGAGTTGGAGTCGGCGGGTTCCCCCGCAACGCATCATCTCCGTGGCCGCGGCGACACATGCCTGGCGCTGGTCGTCGCCGGCAAAGTGCCCGACCTGTTTCCCCGAGGCGTCTATCAGCACCTGCGCGCCCAGCACATCCTCCGATATCCCCGTGACCAGCACCCATGCATCATCCGGACCGGCCTGCATCAGGCGGTCCAACCCCATGTCCACCGACCTTGACGGAAGAACCAGTACATCAATCTCGCCCCCGCAGGAAAGTCCGACCTCAATGGCCGCCTCGTCGGCAATCCCGTAATGCACGACGCGCGGTTGGCCCTCGCGCATGACCTGCAGCACATGTTCACGCAGGTCATTTTCCACGCATCCCATGGAAACGGAACCAACCGTTTCGCCCTCTTCGCTGACGACCATCCGCGCCCCCGGCATACGCGGCGAGGAGTGCTGCGCGTTAACCAGCAGGGCCAGGCCATAGTCCAACCGCCTGTTTTTCCAGGTCCTGACCGCCTCAAGGATATCCCGCATGTCCGTTCTCCTGATTATGGGTATTGTCCGGGCCGGTCCAGGCCCGCGTTTTCGCGCAACCCGAAAAGCAGATTCATGTTTTGCAGGGCATTGCCGGCCTGCCCCTTGAGCAGGTTGTCGATATGCGAAATCACCCGCAGGCGGTTGGTGCGTTCGTCCACATCCACCGTCAGGTTGCAGTAATTGGTGCCCCGCACCTGCATGGTGCCCATGATCGTGCCGCGATCATAGAGGCGCACAAAAATATCATCCTTATAGAACGTCCGGTAGACCTCCAGCACCTCGTCCCGGCTCATGGCGCGCTTCAGGGTCCCATACAGGCACGACATAATCCCCCGGCACGTGGGAACCACCTGCGCGGTAAAGGTGATTTTGATCTCCTCATCCGCCTGCAGGCTCAGTTCACGTTCCACCTCGCAGACATGTTGATGGCCCGCCAGCTTGTAGGCATTCATCTGGTCGTAGCGCGCCGGATAATGGAAGAGTGGATGCGGATTTTTCCCGCCGCCCGAGACGCCGGTCTTGCAGTCACAGATGATGGACGCGACATCGACCAATGCATGCTTCGCCGCCGGGGCGAGTCCGAGGATACAACTGATGGCAAAGCAACCCGGATTTCCCACCAGGGTGGTTTGTGTATTCAGTTTATCGCGGTGCAGCTCCGCCAGGCCATACACAGCACGGGGCAACAGGTCGGATGACGCATGCGCGGTATCCCGCCCCAGGCGTCCGGCATAGTCGGCATAGGCCTCCGGCGTGTTGAACCGGAAATCGCCGCTGTAATCGATCACCTTCGCCCCTTTGGCCAATTCATCGGCCGCCAGTTTCATGCCAACGCCGTCCGGCGTGGAAAAAAAGACCACATCCGCCGGTTGCCGCGCCTTCGGATCGTCCGGCGCCACAATCACCTCGTCGCAAAACCCGGACAGATGCGGGTACAGATCACTGATTTTCTTCCCGACATCCTGCACATCCACCAGACAGGCGATGCGGGCCTCGGGATGCCCGGACAGCAACTCCGTCATCCCTACACCGCCATACCCTCCGGAACCGACAACCTTCGCACTAATCATTTTCATTATCCTTCCATGTATCCAATCTCCGCGCATCGGCGGCCACATGTTAAAAAAAACGCATAACAAGTGAATATTTCACCGCGCCTGTCAACCTCATAGCACCGCGCGCGCGGTTTATCAACGTCTTTTGAGAAGACAATCCATAAGTAAAAGAAATCGCGCAGAGGCGCGGGGCCAAAGAGCAGGGGATATTGACTATCATTTTCATGTCACGATCGTGACATGAAAATGATAGTATGTGGATGGTTACATTTTCGAACTTTTAAAAAGCTAAATCTTGCGGTTTTCTTTTGTTTTTTGTAGGGTGCACCCCAAAATATAGAGGTGCATATGGCAAATGGAAAGAAGAACGGCGTGGCCAAACGCGAAACCGCGGAGTCCATGGCCAAGCGGCAACGCGACATATCCGTATCAGAATTTTTCTTGAAAAACAGGCATTTACTGGGGTTTGATAGTCCGCGGAAGGCGCTCCTGACGACCGTCAAGGAAGCGGTGGACAATGCGCTGGACGCCTGCGAAGAGGCGGGCATCCTGCCGGAAATCAGTGTCAATATCGAGCAAACCGGCGCCGCCCGGTTCCGGGTTACCGTCATGGACAACGGTCCGGGCATCGTCAAATCGCAAATTCCAAAGATATTCGGGAAACTGCTGTATGGGTCGAAATTCCACCGGTTGCGCATGTCCCGCGGCCAGCAGGGCATCGGGATCAGCGCCGCCGGCATGTACGGACAGTTGACCACCGGCAATTCCACCATCATTTTCTCGAAAACCAAGAACAAAAAAACGGCCCACCGCATGATGGTCCAACTGGACACACGCACCAACAACCCGACTATTTTGAAAGACGAGGAAGTCGAGTGGCGTCCGGAATTTTTCCCGACCCGGGAAGACGGCACGCCGGGGCGGACCATTACCTCCGCGCACGGGACCAGTGTTGAAATTGAAATGGAGGCCTCGTATGTCCGCGGGCGCCTGTCGGTGGACGAGTATCTCAAACAGTGCGCCATTGTGAACCCGCACCTGCAACTGCATTACCGCATCGTGCTGCCGCGTAAAACCGGCAACGGCGCAGATGAAAACACAACGGGTGCGGCGGAAGAAGAGGTGATACCCTGGACCACGTTTTCCCGCGCGGTCACAGAGGTTCCTGAACCCACCATCGAGATCAAACCGCACCCGCACGGCGTCGAGTTGGGGCTGCTGATGAAAATGCTCAAGGACACCCCCGCGCGCACGCTCAAGGCCGCGCTGACCCACGATTTTTCGCGGGTGAGCGCCAATACCGCCCAGGACATCTGCGAGCGCGCCGGGCTCAATCCCAAGGCTCGTCCGGTACGCATCGCCCACAGCGAAAGCGAAGCCCTCTACAAGGCCGTCCAGGAAACCAAGCTGATGCGCCCGCCGACGGATTGCCTCGCGCCCATCGGCGAAGAACAGTTGATCGCGGGCCTGAAGAAAGAAATCAATGCCGATTTCTACACCGCCGTCACGCGCAAACCGGCGGTTTACCGGGGCAATCCCTTTCTGGTGGAAGTCGCCCTGGCCTACGCGAAACCGGGGGCCAATCCGGATTTGGGCGCGGAAGACCAGGTGCGCGTCATGCGCATCGCGAACCGCGTCCCCCTGCTCTATATGGCCGGCGCCTGCGCCATGACCAAGGCCGTCAGCAAGGTGAACTGGAAATCCTACGGGTTGCCCCAGCCCCGCAACAGCCTGCCGGTCGGCCCGATGGTCATCACCCTGCACATGGCCAGCGTCTGGGTCCCCTTCACCAGTGAAAGCAAGGAGGCGATTGCCCACTATCCGGAGATTGAAAAGGAATTGACCTTCTGCCTGCAGGAATGCGGACGCCAACTTTCGGTCTACCTGAAACGCCGCACCCGCCTGGCCGAAGCCGAACGTAAAAAATCCTATATCATCCAATACATCCCGCATATGGCCCTCGGCCTCAAGGAAATGCTCGAACTCAATGATCGTCAGGAACAGGCGGTCATTGATAAGTTGCAGGATATGCTGGAACGAACCCATTTGCAGTTGTGAGCCCACATTTCAGGAGTGTACGAATGACAAAAAAAACCACCGCCAGGAAAAGCGCCATCAAGCCGGATATGCCCGAGATCGTCAGCAAGGCCGACGCCTCCAGGAAGATCGTCGCCATGGCCCGGGACATCTACGAGGATGTCATCAAGCGCGGGAAAAAACCCAGCATGAAGTTTCCCATCCGGTCGCTCGCGAATGTAAAATACGACCCCAAACGGGGCCACTTTTCCATTTTGGGCAAGATGACCACGCGCACCCTCTCCTACAACACCGTGAAGACCTTTGCCCAGTCGATGCGCCTGATGGCCACCACCAAAAATGACCTGCTCGACAAGGACGATATCGCCGGCAAACGCGAAGTCTACTACAACAGCAAGAGCTGGGGCGAATGCCGATTCGACCAACAAACCGAGAGCGACACGCTGCTTGATGATATGGAAGCCATGCTGGGCATCAACCGCGAACAACTCGGGTACATCCCCGAGGAGCGGGGCGGCGACGTCTGCGGGCCTATTGTCGTCATCGACCAGGACCCTGTGACAGGAAAAGACATCAAGATCGACTGCATGAAGCTGGGGTCGGGCGCCTGGAGCATCCCCTCGCGTGTCGAGCATCTCCGCTTCCAGACCAAGGCCAAATTCATCCTGGTGGTGGAGACCTCCTCCCTTTTCCAACGCCTGGTGCATCACCGCTACTACGCGCAGGCCAACTGCATCCTTATCTCCATGAGCGGCGTCCCCACACGCGCGTGCCGCCGCTTCATCCGGCGCCTTGCCGACGACCAGGGCCTGCCGGTGCTGGCCTTCACCGACGGCGACCCGTACGGCTACTGCAACATCTACCGGACCCTCAAAGTGGGTTCCGGCCAGGCCGCGCACATCAACCAATACTTCTGTGTCCCGCAGGTCCAATACCTCGGGGTCACCCCACAAGATATCATCGACTACAACCTGGAAGACGCCACCCATCCGCTGGAGGAGGTCGACATCAAACGCGCCCGCGACGCCCTCAAGCGTGATCCTTTCATCCTCCACTCCAAACCGTGGCAGGACACCCTCAATCAGATGCTCAAAATGGGCGTACGCATCGAGCAGCAGGCCTTTGCCAAACACGGCCTGAACTTTGTACTCGAGACCTATCTCCCCGAAAAGATCAAGAAAGGCGAATTTCTCCCCTGACGTCCTATTTCGGAGGCGGCGGCCACACCTTGACCTTGTGGTATTGGACGCCCCATTCAAGCGCCTCGTTGTGCGTATGAAAGAAAAGATCGATATGCCGCCCCTTGACCGCCCCGCCCCGGTCCTCGACCCGGCCATACCCGTACCCCGGGATATACATGACCGTGCCGAAGGGAAACAGGGACGTATCCGCCGCAATGGTTCCTGATTTCGCCCTGGTACCACTGGCAGTAATCCCCACCTCCTTGGGGCGTCCGCGGCCCGGCCCGGAAGCGATCACAGGCCGCCCATACCAGTTCCGTTTCCAGTTGCAACAGCTCTTGCAGGGGCAATACCCCGTCGTTTTAAGATTATAGACATTGTAAGTTGTCTTTCGGGCCGGCCGAACCGGCCTCCAACGCACATCCTTGAGGTAACAACCCCCTATCACAAACAGCAAAAGCAGGGAACAATACCTTAAAACCCTAATAAAAACGATCATTCTCATTTCATCCTGCGAAAAACAAAAAAAACTCAAAAAAAACTCAATGAAATACTTTACAAACAAAGACTCATGAAGTACAGTACTATCAGAATTTAGATGGGAGCTTTGAAAACTGAATAGTATGAAGTGATTTGAATATAGCCGGTTCGCCGGCTTGTGGAGCCGCCAGGTAATCCCCCCCCCTCCCCCGAACGACTGGCGGCTCCCTTTTTTTGTCCGGATACAATCATTTTCAGCCGTGCCGAGGGACTTTGCCCTGAATTCCGGACCGTGATTTCAGGGGCCAAAGATTGCTGCGAATGCCACGGATTTTGCGTAAAAGTGTCCACAAAAGGCACAAAATTCCTGCCTGGAGCAGCAGAGCCGCAACCGAAATTCTCAACAAGATTAAGCACTGCGATTTCTTTACCACCCGCTTCGCTGTTGTTTTATTAAAAAATACCTATTTTATTCTTTCCGTGTGGTGTGTGGTGATGTTTTTTGCCACGGAAGACTCGGAATACACGGAAATTCTTATGTGTCTTCTGTGCCTTTTGTGGCTACTCACACCTCACCATCCCTGTGGTATCCTATCCCTGTCAACCTAACAGTCTACAATCACTGGAAAAATCCGTGAAGAAGTTTCCAATCATTGGAAAAATCGTCAGAATTTTTTCCAATCATTGGAAAAAGTACGAAAAAAGTTTCCAATCATTGGAAAAATCGTCAGAATTTTTTCCAATGATTGGAAAAAATATGGAGCATGATCTTTTAGGTATCCGGGGCCTCTTCCCTGACGGGGTGGCGGTGGTTTCCGGTTTGGTGGTCGGTATGGGGACGGGGGCGCTTCTTCCGGAGGAGGAGGCACTGGTCGCAGAGTGTGTGGACAAACGAAGGCAGGAATTTTCGGCGGGACGTTGTTGCGCGAGGGAGGCGCTGGGCGAGCTGGGGCATACCGGGGGGGCGCTGCTCAGGTCGGCGCGCGGCGGGGTGGTCTGGCCGGAAGGATACACCGGGGCGATCTCCCACACCCGGGAGTTCTGCGCGGCCGTGGTCGGACGGCGGCAAGATGTGACGGGACTTGGATTGGACCTGGAGAATATCGGGCGTATGAGCGAACGTATCGGCGCGCGCATCATGACCGACTGCGAGCGGACCTGGCTGACCGACCAGCCCCCTGAAGAGCAAAATCGGCTTCGCACTGTTTTTTTCTGCGCGAAGGAGGCCGTCTACAAATGCTTGAGCCCCATCACGCAGGGCTGGATCGGATACGATGATGCGCATGTCACCATAGATACGGCGCCCCAGTCACTGCGCATCGCGCTCAGCGACAAGATCGCCGCGCTGCTGCCTGAACATGCCCGCCTGGAAGGTCGCTACCTGCCCACAGACCATCTCATGGCAGCGGGCGTCTGGTTGCACATCGCGTGAAGTACGCGATGCCGCAATCTCCCCCATCCCACCGGGAAGGGAAACGCATAGAGAAACGGCAATTTCAGAACTCCTTACCTCGAACGTTAGCCGCAGAATGATATTTTTCATTGATTTGCCAGTAATCGCGGTGATTTTTTTGATGGTATCCACTTCCGAAGAGACGCCGCATTTGGAAAATTAAATGGACACTCAAGCGGTTGCAAGCGGTGGAAGAGGTTTGTTGTCAGGCGTAAGCCTGCCCGTTCGTTGTACGGGCTTTAGCCTGCCGCGCACGGCGAGCCGCGCATGTTTCGCGCCGTGAATGCCGAAAAAACAGCCGTTTTCTACTCCGCGTCTCCGCGCCTCTGCGTTCATATTTTTTAACGCAGAGACGCAGAGACGCAGAGTTGGTCGCCGGGAATGCGAGTCTCTCACACTTTTGCCTAAAAACGGCAATTCTCACTTAAAACATGCCAAAAAAACGTATTTTTGTCATTTTTTGGGGCATTTTTCGGCAAATTTTCGTCATTTTTCACTGAAATCTGCCGTTTCGGTATTTTCGGCGTGAAACGTGCGCGGCAGGCTAAATCTGAACAACGAACCGGTCCTGAAGACCTGAAACCACCGCCCACTGACACCTTCAGAACTCCTCACCTCGACAGTTAGCCGCAGGTGCAGATTATCGTCGATTCTGCAATCATGGCAGTCATATTTCTTGCTATAATCCAGCGTCAAAGAGATCGTGAACCTGGAAAAAGAAATGACACGTCTATTCGCCAAAACAGCCTCTGGAGCATGCTAATCGCAGTTATCGTACAACCCTTCGGGGTTGGCATGGGGGAGATCACGGTTCCGCGGGTTGCACCCGCGGTCAGGAATAAACAACACATAAACCCCGAATGGTTTCACTATAACCAAGGCGTTTATGTCCACCCGCAAACACTGCCAGGAAAGAAGGTGTCACGTGAACTTCCACGAGGTAAGGAGTTCTGAGTTTTACGGTCACTCGCTGTTTTCCGGCGGGTCTTTTTGGGTCCCCGGACTGCACAAGCACC
>RZZM01000579.1 GCA_009929845.1 Spartobacteria bacterium | reverse complement strand
AAACGGTTCAAGCATCCGATGCATTAAAAAATGGTAACTTCTCATTTTTTTTCAGCCACGGATGAGCGAGGATGTACGCGAATGAACACGGATAAAAACGTACCGAACAGCCTTGGCGGCACCTGGACACTGAAAACCATGGCTTCGCCGCCCTTTGTCGCGAACGTTGTCGAAAAAAAGGAATCAAAAACACCTACGGAAGTTCGACATTGATCCGGTAGAAGGGGCTCCCGGACGGGGTGTTGGTGTCGGTCATTGTATCAAGACCACCCAAACCCATGCGGGGACCCGCGCCCTGGATACTGAACCAGGCGCCATCAAGCAGGTTGCTGCTGCCATCCAGGGTATAAAGCCGGTTGGAGGAGGACAGGAACCGGATGGCGGCAGGTCCGTAGTCGATGGAATCAATGCGAAAATAGTCATTCGAGTCGATGGGATTGGTGTCGGCGATATATTCTTCCCCGGTGTTATATGTGTCATCATCGGGATCGTCCCACGGGTCGTTCGTAGGCGATAGCCCGAACTGTTCAAGCCATGCCGCGGGCAGGCCGACCCGCAGCGACCCGTCGGCATAGAGCTGGTTGGCGCACCATTCGCTTCCCGACGGCAGGGCGGGCAAATCGAGAGCATCGAACGCGGTGACCGGCGACGGCCCGCCCCAATCCAGCAGGTCAAAGCGATCACCCAGCGCGGGGGTGTAGCCATCGGCCAGCCGCACCGCGAGCGTGCCCCCCGGTGAAACCGTCCCGGTGATATCGAGCGCGTCGTAGGTGACGCCGCGATCAGTCCCGCCCACGTCAATGAAGAGCCGCCCCCCGGTATCCTGCGTGTAGTTCCCGTCAATGACCAAGGTCGTGAAGCTGCCTTCCGGCTCCAATGTGCCGGCGTTGCGGACATCAGCCGTAAGGGTTCCGGAGGCCACAAGGCGCGCGCCGGTCCACACATTCAGCGTGCCGTTCACGGTGAGCGAGGCGCTGTCCACTACGGACAGTAACCCGGTCGAACTGAGCGCCGCGGTGTTGCCGCCGATGCACAGGTCGCCCGAGACATCCAGCGTGCCGCCATGGAGCCAGTAGGCGCCATCCGAACCGGCGCTTTCGGCGATATAGAGTGACTGTCCGGCGGTGACGGCCACGCGGCCGGCCGCCTGGACCATCACACCGGTCCCTGTGGCGCCCACCACCAGGCCCGCATCGCAAACCAGCGACCCGGACGTCCCGATTTCAAGAGTCCCGGCCCGTGGCGCAAAATGGCCAAGGCGCGCGAGGCCCATGGTTCGCAGGGTCCCGTTACTGAGGGTGAGGCTGCACCCGCCGCTGATGCCGACGTCGAGTTCGTTGGCGATGAGCGTACCGCCATCGACCGCGATACGCCCGCCCGCGCAGGTGATATCGCCCTGATAGTTCGTTCCATCACCCGTGAAGCGCAATGTCCCCGCGCCCTGCTTGGTGACCGGACCGTTGCCCTCCAGCGTTCCCGAAAGTTCCATGTCCGAGTTGTCGACCCCGACAGTAAAGCCGAACCCGTTGCTCAGTGTAATGCGTCCGGCGCCGGTGAGGGATCCGAAAAGCTCGCCACCTTCGCTGATGTATGCGGAACCGTCGTCCAGGATCACGCGCGTGGATTCGCCCAGGCTGTTGCCGACCCCGGCGTACAGCGTGGCATTGGAATATACCTGGATCGTGCCGTTCATGCCCTCGTTGCCGCCGGTCAGGCGCAGCGCCCCGGCCTCCGCGGTAACCTGGCCGGTGATACAGAGACTGCCGCTCAGCAGGACCGTGCCGACCCCAGTCTTGCGCAGCCATCCATCGCCTTCGATATCTCCCGCGAAAGTCCCATCAGAACCGTCCGGCCCGATTTGGAAGTTGTGCCCTTCGAGCAGAAGCCGCGAGCCCGAATCGCCCACCAGCGATCCGACGGCCTCGTTTTCTTCCACCAGCAGCACGGTTCCGCCGGAGAGGGATACCCGCATGTTCTCGCCCAGGGAATTCCCGATACCGGCCGCCAACGTGCCCTCCGCCACGACCAGGGTCCCCGTAAAGCCACCGGCGGCGCCCCGCAAAGCAAGGGCCCCGGGCCCCGATTTGGTCAGGTCATGGCCGGTCAGCGTGCCGGTCAGGATCATGGTGTGGCCGGACTCCCCAATCTCAATACCGCTGCCGACCGCTGTCCCCACCAGGTTTCGCGCCATGGTTCC
>RZZM01000166.1 GCA_009929845.1 Spartobacteria bacterium | reverse complement strand
AACTATTTTTCGCCCGTCAACGGCTTTGTCATGCTGGTTATCAAATTCTTCAATTCGGTTGATGTACAGATCGGGCAGGACATTCTCTCCCCCAAATTCGGTCCTTCGGGTACCGTTACGCACAACTGGACCAACTATACCGCCGGCCCGGTACTGGCCCCGGCGAACACCGCCTATGCGCAGACCATGCTCATCTATGTCGGCGCAGGCGACACCACCTCGAGCGGCTGGGTTGAAGCCGATGACCTGAAGGCCATCCAAACCACGTCCACCCAGGCGGGCGCGATCAAGAACTGTGATTTCGAGACCCAGAGCAGCGACAATACGCTCACCAATCTTGCCCATTGGGAAGGCTTTGGCCTGGCTGGGGCCATTGTGACCAATCATGCGCGTTCGGGGCGTCATTCCCTTCAACTGTACTGGACTGAAACCCTTGCCGGGCAGACCTGGCCGGCCACCGCGGGCCAGAAGTACATGAGCGGCGGCTATGTCTACAACCCGTCGGAAGAGCCGCTTGTCGGGACCAACGCGCACGCGGTCATCCTGCTTCAATATCTGGATGGCGCGGGCACCGTGCTGGCCACATACGAAACCGACTACGTTGAGCCCGGCGCTGTGGAGGATACCTGGACATCACTTTCCGTGGAAGGCATCGCCCCATCAGGAACCATCACCGGTCGCACCATGGTGGCCATCCTCGGTGTCGACTCGGCCATGGGCGGCTCCATCTACTTTGATGACATCACCCAAAGCGTCGTTGCCATCACCAGCACCCAGGCCGGTGAAATCCTGAATCCCGGTTTCGAAGACGGAATGACCGGGAATGCGCACGATCTGGGCTCCTTCCTCTCCAACTGGGATTGGTATGGCGGCACCAATGCGGGATTCGTTGTCAACGATTACAGCCAGGAGGGCGACCAGAGCGCCGTCATTGTATGGCCCAACAACCTGTTTGGCCAGGATTTTGAAGCGACTACCGGCATGGAATACGTGGTCGAAGGCTACCTGATGCACCCGAGTTCTGATCCCATCAGCACCCCCACCGCCTTTGCGACCCTCCTGCTGGAATTCTTCAACCCGGTCGGCGACGCCATTTCCGTTTCCGTGGCCGAGTCCGCCTTTCTGACTGAGGACAGCCCCACGGACACCTGGATATTCTTCAGTGTGACCAATCGCGCCCCGTGGTCCGGGCCCGTTACAGGCCGGATATCCTGTGCCTTCCTCGATATTGAAGGGACCCCGGCTGGCGCTTCGGTCTACTTCGACGGACTGGCTGTCTACGAACAGACCAACTGGATTTCCAACACCTCCTCCGGCGCAATTGAAAACCCCGGGTTTGAATATTCCGCCAAGGGGACCAAACTCAATTACATTGACAATTGGGAAGGCCTCGGGGTTGACGGCAGCGTGGCTTCCGGCCATGCGCGCACAGGCAACAACGCCTTGAAGATTGTATATCCGGAAACACTCCTGGCCCAGTACTGGGACGCGACGCCGGGGTACAAGTATTCGACCGACGGTTACATCTCCACTCCTTCCGGCGATGGCCAGTTCACCTCTTCCACCAACGCCCAGGCCCTGCTGCTCCTACAGTTCTTGAACGATACCGGCGGGGTGATCATGACCTATCTGAGCGATCCCTTCACGGGCACGGCGACCCCCGACACCTGGTCCAACCTGCTCGCGATCGGCGTAGCTCCCGCGGGCACGGTAACCGGTCGCACCCTGTGCGCGCTGCTCGGGTATGACGAGGCCTTTGGCGGAGCGGTCTGGTTCGACGACATTTCCCAGACACTGGTCTCCACCACCCCCGGCATCTCCGGGCTTCTGAGCAACCCCGGGTTTGATGACGGCCCCACGGGCAACGCCTATGACCTGGATGCCGTCGGCGACCTGCCGAGCTGGACCTGGGTAGGCGGCGACAATGCCGGCTTCATCGCACGCGATCATGCGCGTGACGCCCAACAGGCCGCCATTATCACCTGGCCGAACAACGGCTATTCGCAGTCCTGGACCGCCGAAAGCGGCAAGGAATACATTGCCGAAGGCTACCTCTTCACGCCCGCGGAAGCCAAGTTTGAAAGCGACGGAAGTTCCTTTGCCCAGTTGGTGCTTGAATTTCACACCAGCACCAGCACCACCTACTATGATTCGGTCGACTTCACCGGCGCCAATGCCGCCGGGCAGTGGTATCACTTCGCGGTCACCGGGACCGCGCCGGAAGAGGCCTCGGTCGTGGGTGTGCTCTCCTGCACCATCTATTCCCCGGACCCGGAAGGCGATTTTGATCTCGCGGGCGTTGTCTATTTTGACGACTTGTCGGTTACAGAGGTCTCCTCGGGCGCCGATCCGGTCTGGTCACAATGGCTGATTGACAATTTCGGCTCGACCAACGCCGTCAATGGCGGTGCGGATGATGACTACGATGGGGATGGATACCTCAACTGGTACGAGTACATGGCCGGCACCGAAGCCACCAATGCCTCCTCGGTCATGAAAGTCGCGGCCTCCCCGGAAGTCTCGGGTACGGATGTCATACTGAGCTGGCCGGCCTCCGCCGGACGCTACTATGCGGTTAGCATTTCCACCAATCTGGTTACCGATCCGTTCACCCTGCTCGAAGACAACATCAGCGCGGTGGTTCCGCTGACCGTCTATACGGCCACGCCGCCCTCCGTCACCGAGCAGTACTTCTTCCGGGTCGCCGTGCGCACCAATCAGTTCTAAACAGACAGGCGCCCTCGAAAACAAAAAAGTATTGTTGGACTTGATATTATCTGCAAGGTTCGTTAATCTGGTTTCAGGCTTGTGGTTCACCCGGGTAGGATTCGGGTAAAAAGGACTACAGCGTGTAGTGACAAGTACCGCTTTTCATGGCGAGGAGGCCTTGGTAGATGAGCATGTTTGACAGTCTGTTTAAAGGTGGTAGCGACAAAGGCAAAAAGGGCAAGGAAAAGCCCGTGGCAAAACCGGAGGTCAAACCGGTAAAGCCCGCGGCGACTCCCTCGAAGAAGCCCGCGGCTAAACCGGCGCAACAGGCGCCGAAGCCGTCCGCGCCCAAACCGAAGCCCGCCCCCCCGCCTGAAAATCCGATGGATTTGGATGAGATGCTCTCCAACATCCTCAAGATCGAAGATATCCTCGGGCACGGGGATGGCAAAGGGGATGGCGCCACCGCCGATTCAGAACGTATATTTTCAATCTACCTGATGCTTAAAGACATGGTCCGGATCATGCCGACGGCCTTCACGGACACGGAAGACCTTTCACACAGCGAAGAGACCTGTGAAGTGATCATTGAGGACCTTTTCGACAAGCTCTCGACCGGAAAGGTCGAAACGACCCTGGGCTACTTCCTGGCCAGTGTGCCGCAACATTTTCTGGCCACCGACGTGGACCGTTCAAGCAGCCTTCCCGTCATGCTTCCCCTCCCCCTGGTTGTTGAAGCCATCGGACCGGATGAATTGCGCAGGCGCACCGCCGTGGTTGCCGAAGAACCGACGATCATGGACTTGCCGGATCTGTTCGGCGCACATGGGATGAAGATGCCGACCAGGGAACCCGCCGCCGCGCCGACTCCGCCGCCCGCGGCGCCGACTCCTCCGCCCGCGGCGCCGACTCCTCCGCCCGCGGCGCCGACTCCTCCAGCCGCGCCGGTACCGCCACAGCCACCCGCCGCCACTGCGCCAAAGCCCCCGGCCCCGCCAAAGGCGCCGGCAGGACAGCCGGAACTCGGATTGCCCAAAGCGCCTGCGCCCACCCAGGCAGAGGCCGAAGCCGCCGCACTCAAAATTAAGGCCACGGACCAGACAAAGCCCCTCGCACCAAAACAGCCGGAACCCCCGGCTCCCCCAAAAGCGACACCCGCATCCGGATTGCGCCTGAAATCAAAGGGCGAAGAAGAACCCCTAACTAGCAAGGCTGTCCCCACGCCAAAGTCAGAAATTAAGGAAACACCAACCGAAAAGGCCCCGGAACCAATAAAAATGGCCGGAAAAGCCACTGAACCGCCAAAAATGCAAGAAAAAGCGCCTGAAAAGGCTCCGGAACCGCCAAAAATGGCGAAAAAAGCGCCTGAAAAGGCCCCCGAGCCGCCCAAACCAGCCGAAAAAGCGCCCGAGCCGCCAAAACCGGTCGAAAAAGCGCCCGAACCACCAAAACCGGTCGAAAAAGCGCCCGAACCACCAAAACCGGCCGAAAAAGCCCCCGAAAAGGCTCCAGAATCACCAAAAATGGCTGAAAAAGTGCCTGAAAAAGCCCCTGAGCCGTCAAAAACGGTCGAAAAGGCTCCTCCAAAGCCGATTTCGCCACCTGTTATGGCACGTAAGGGCGCGCCGCACGCTTTGGTTGTGCAGGGCGTGGATGTCAACACCGCGGAGGTCGCAGCACTTGTCAAGATCGATGGTATGGGACAGTACATGGCCCAACGGCTGGTGGAAGAGCGCCGCCTCAACGGAAGCTTCTTCGAGGTGTTTGACTTGGCCCGCGTACCGGGCATCGAATACAATGTGTATGAACAGATCACCGGTACCGCGTGGCGCGAGGAAATGTACCGTGAAATGCGCGCCGCCAACAAGGTGCTTGGTTCCATCGACACCGGAATGCCCGATGTGAATCTTGTGGCCGATCGCTTCAAGATGCTTGATGGCTTTGAAGGATGCATCATCACGCATACGGATGGCGACCTGCTGGCCTCCAGTTGGGACAAAAACGCCAGCGACACCCTCAAGGCCATGGGGCCGCAGATCATCAAGCGTGTTAAACACTACATGGATGAAATCGATATCGGCGAAACTCTCTCTGTGGTCGTTGTCATGGACGGTCGATCCGTCTCCGTGGTGCATGTCGATGATATCTGCTTCCTCGGCGTACACGCCATTGACGGTCTGTCGCGCAAAAACATGCAGATTGTCCACGCTGTCGGGCTCTCCCTCGGACACCGCTTCGCCCATATTCATTGAGGCGTCCCGGTCCGTTCGCCCTGAGATCAGTCTGTCAGGTAGCCATACAAATTCTGTGAGCGAATACGGTACAGTGCATTAACGAGTAACCGGAAAGGATCAGAATAAGATGGTAGACAAGGACATGCTGACGGAAATGTTTGCGATGCAGGAAAAGCTCAACGAACGGATTGGCGTCCACATTCCCGAATTTTCCGAAGAGGATGAGCACACATGGATTTTAAATTACTGCCGCGCCATGAGCCAGGAGCTGGCAGAGCTGACCGACAGTGTGCCCTGGAAGTGGTGGGCCAATTACCAGACCTATGACCGGCAGAACGCCCGTGTCGAGGTGGTGGACCTGTTTCATTTCCTTATTTCACTGGCGCAGGTGCTGGGCATGAGCGCGCAGGACATTTATGAACTGTATGTAAAAAAGAATGCCGTTAATGTTCACCGACAGGACACGGGCTACCGGACCAAGGACGAGGCGGACAACCGGTCCCTGGACCTGGCCCCCTGAGCCCATGACCCGGCTGCTCACATATCGGTTTTCCGACAAGACAGGCCACGCCATGTACCGTCGCGGCCAGCTCATGGGGTTGGTTCCGTTGTTGTTCAGCCTCATGCTGATTGTCTCCATTCCCAAAGGGGCCGGGCCCGGACCATGGAACGTGCTGGGGATCAGCGCAGGCTTCCAACTCGTGCTGTGGGGCGGCTACCACCTGCACACGCACCGACCGGTCTCCGCGTGGGGACGCGCGCTGGTTGAACACAGCGACCGATGGTATCCAGCCTTTCTCTTCGGCGTGCGCAAGGTCTTCCTGATCCTCTTTTTTGTGATACTGTGGTTCTGCCTGACGGACCTCGGGTATCCCTCCTCCCCGCTGCTGCACCTCATTTTCTTTATGATTGTCTGCATCTATCCCGTCCGGAGCGTGCTGCGGGAATTCACCTACAGCGATCCGGACATCCGGTTTGAAAACGCGGAAATCATCACCCACTATCTCCTGATCATCATGCTGATTCTTTTTATCGCGGTAAGTTCGACACACATGGCGGTCCCCATGGAGGGGCCCCTGACCAAATCCATACCCATGACTGTCGTATTTATCTGGATACCGGCGATCCTGGTGATCCTGAGTTGTGTCACCCTCTGCCTTCACCGCTGCGATTTCCAGAAGGAGAATGACAGCAAACCCGCGGCGAAAACGGATGATGATCCGGAACAACCTGTGATGTACTGACCGGGGGCCGGTCTGTGCTTTATATATCTACTCTGTAGAGCCCGGGGGCACCGCGGGTTCTTTGGGGGTAGACGGGGCACGGGTACAGGCCGGCTCTTCGGAAGTGGATACCATCAAAAAAATCACCGCGATTACTTGCGAATCCATGAAATTCTCGTTCTGCGGCTAACGTTCGAGGTAAGGAGTTCTGAAGTTGAATGCTCCACCTGCAGATGCATTATGTGCCTACAGGTTGACATAAACTCCATCATTATAGCGCAACCCCATTCGGCGTTTATGCGTTCTTTATTCCTATCCGCGGGTGCACCCCGCGGAACCGTGCCCTTCATCATGCCAACCCCGACTGGGTTTGTACGGTAACGCCGCGTGGAATTTTGAACAGGCCCTATACAAGCAGCGCCTGTTCATACACGGCCCAGGTCTGGCGCGCGGTCTTCGCCCAGTCAAACAGGCGGGCCTGTCCCAGGCTGGCCTCGCTGCACTGAAGCCATTTGCCCTTGTCGTGAAGCAGTGTCAGGATGCTGCGGGCAATATCCAGCGTGTCGTTGGGATCGACAAACACCGCCGCGTTTCCGGCCACCTCGGGCAGGCTGGAAATCCGGGAGCAGACCACCGGCGTACCGCACGCCATGGCCTCCAGCACTGGAAAGCCGAACCCCTCGTATAGGCTCGGCAGCGCGAAAACCCGTGCCGCGGAATAAAAAGCGGACAATTCATCTTCCGCCACCGCGCCGGTGATATAGACCTGGCGCGCGAGCCCCAGGTCGTCGATCAACCGTTGTGTCTGTTCGCTGACGTGACCCGTGGGTGTAAGGAGCACCAGAGGCAGTGCGTCCCCCATTTCCCGCAGACTGGCATAAGCCTTGAGCAAACCGGCCACATTTTTGTGCGGCCGATCGCTTCCCACGAAGAGGATATACTCATTGGGCACTTCATACTGGGCGCACAACCCGGAATCGAGCACGCGCTCCCGCGGCATAAACGACGACTCGATCCCGTGGTGGATGACTTCGACCCGGTCGCCGACATCGGGGAAAGCGTGTTTCAGGTCAATGGCGGTGGAATGCGAAACGGCAATCACGTAATCCGCGGCGCGGACCGCACGGCGAGTGGCCCAGTTGAAGAGCAGACGCGCCTTGCGCGTTGAGTAGTCCGGCAGCAACTGCGGGATCAGATCATGAATGGTCAGCACGGTCTTCACCCCCGGATTATGAGGCATGAGGTAATACGGGGTGTGGTAGATGTCCGCTTGCAGTTGTTTAAGCAGTGAAGGAATGCGCCACTGCTGGGCTACCGAAAAGGGGGACTTGTCGACCGGACAATAGTTGATATTGGCATTGGCGGGCAGGGAAAGCGGGGCCGCAGGATGATGCAACACGGTCAAGGCATCCGCGGAGCCCATCTGGTCAACAATTCCCGGCACTAGGTGCCGGACATACCGACTGATCCCCGGAAAATGCGGGGTCGCTGTACGCGCATCAAATACTACATGCATGCTGCTCTTGTTTCCTTATCTTTCCTCGCTCAATTGGCGTTCGGGTCGCCGGCGCGGATATACTCCAGCAGGTGCATGGCGGTATCCGAGACAATGACCAGCTCGTTGTAGTCGATATGCACCCCGTTGAAATACTGCATAACCAGCGCATGTCCTTTCGCGGTTTCAGGCAGGATGCCCGTGAACATGAATCCGATCTTTTCGAGTTCGGGGACCAGTCGGGCCGTGAGGGGGTCTTCCAGAGGGATATACAGCTCGACAACCTGCATCTCGTCGCGGAAGAGCTTGCGCAACTCCTGGCGCAGGGCCTGCAGGAAGTCCGGCCCGTATTCCACCACATAAATCACGGCCAGCAGACGGATGGCGTGCACCTCCACCTTCATTACGCTTTGCGCCGATTTCGGCGCGGGATCATCGGTCTCGGCGCAGCGCACCTCGCCGCCGATGCTCTCATACAACTCGAGGATCATCTCCCGGTGGCGGGGTGGCGGGTAGATGGTCACCGCCTTCGGTTCCTGCAAATATTTGAACCCCAGCACATCCGAATTTCGCTGCCTGAGCTTATCCGCAATCCCCTTGAACGAAAGCGATTTGGGCGAGTGCGCCAGCAGGATACCACAATCCTTGTAGCCCAGTTTCCGGCAGAATTTTTGTGTATAGGGGTGCGCGGTGACCTCCTTGATCTGGAGCCCCCGCAACCCGTCGCGCATGGCCTCTTCCGCGAGGAACTCGCCCAGTTGCCGGGCAAAACCCTGTCCGCGGAATTTTTTCTTGGTCACGGCGATCCCGACTTCAGCCGGCAGGTCTTCATAGTAGATCATCGCGAAATGGCCACCCATTTCCCCCGCGTCGGTAACCGCCACCGCCGAACGTAACTGGCGGTTTTCGTTCATCGCCGCCACCCGCTCGGGATAATAGATGTTTTCATTGGCATAGGAATAGCCGTAGGAATCATAGATGCAGCGGCAGACCTCCAGCGCCTCACCGGGCTTCATCAGGCGGATATTGAAATGCACCGGCTCGATCTCGCTTTTTTCGGGGGGCTGGGCAATCTCCGGCTCGACCGGCGGGGATTCTTCCGCGATACAGGGCGTATCGAAATATTTCAGCAGTCGCACCTCTTTGCCCTGTTTTCCCAGGTTATTGAACTGATAACCATCCACCAGATTATTGATCAGGAAGGTTCCCAGCCCCGCCGCATCCTGGTCAATCAAATCCTTGGCCGGATCATAGGTCGGGGCCAGATTCGGATCATACGGAAGGCCCATGTCGTGGATACGGATTTCCAGCCCGTCTTTCCGCCCATAAAAGGCGACTTCATAGGTGGCCTCTTCATTGGGCGCAAAGGCGTTGTTGATCACATCCACGCACGCCTCTTCCAGGGCAATCTCGATCTCGTGCATCGCCTTTGACGAAAAGCCCGCCTGGCGGGCTATCTGTTCGGCATACTTCAGAAGTGCCGGAGTGATCGCCACATCATTGGGGAGTGTGATCAGCCCCCATTTTTTTCCTGCCATGTCGTTTGCCATGTGAAATACTCCTCTGGATTGCCTGTTCCTTTATGGTCTCCTGCAAAACATATGAAAAGGCCTTTCGTGCAGCGCGGCTTACAGGAACACGCTGTTGCCCAGGAGCGGGGCCAGGGACAACTCCTGGAGTTGCGGGATAATCGCGCCCCGGGCGATGGCCCACGGATCCAGCAGCGAGAACCCGATGCGGCGCGTCAGTCGCGAGGCATGGGCTTCTTCCATATCCTCGAGGACCCCGGTCACCGTCTTGCGGTGAACCTCGTCACGCACCTGCACCCCGATGCATTCCTCCAGTTCCGCCGCGTCCGTGCCGATCACAACGCGTCCGGGACTCAGGAAGTCCACCCCGCGCGCGATGACCACCGCCAACTGGCTGGCAAAGGCATCCCAGACCAGTTTGAATTTATCCCGGTCATTGCGGGTGGCGGCAAACAACGCCTCCGTCGAAGCAAACGCCTCCTGGGGAAATACCCGGCTCGCGGTCTCCAGCGGATGTTCGATATCCACGCGCACCTCGCCGGCAATCTGTCCCTCACCACAGTACGAACGACCATCCAGTACGATCCCGCAGCCCAGACTCGTCAGTTCGTAATGCCGCAGGTGTTTGAGGTTGACCATGACATACAACAGGCTGTTCACGCCCGCGCCCGATCCGCCGAAATATTCGGACATCGCGCCGGCCATCGCGTTGTTGGAAAGGATGATGCGCGCCTGCCAGGCCGACTCGAGCTGATTCTTCAATGGCACCAACCGCCAGTCCAGCGGACGCGACAGGATGACCTGTCCGTCACGGCGGTTGATAATCCCGGGCAACGCCACCCCGACCGACGCCAGGTCATCGCGCTCGATACGCGCCGCGGGCGCCAGCGCGCTGATCAGCTCATGCCCCACCCGGCAGATAGTCTCCGGTCTGGTATCCGGTATCGGCATGCTTTTCGATGCGACCACCACGCCCGAAAGGTCAATGATCACCCCATTGAGCGCCTCTTCCGCGATCTCAATGCCCGCCGCATACAGTCCCGCGGGATTGATCGCCAGCATAATCGGATGACGGCCGCCGGTGGATTTGCCCCGCCCGATTTCATGCACCATATTTTTTTCGGCCAACTCTTCGACAATGGCCGAAATGGACGTCGAGCGAATGCCCGTGATTTTTGCCAGGTCGGCGCGGGAGAGTGGCCCTTCATTGCGCAGGCGATTCAGCACAATAGACGCGTTGATGCGCCGGTTCAGTTGCGGTTTTCCACTTACCAGATGCTCGATGATATTGTCATTCATGCGTTTCTCGTCACCTTTTACTACATTGCAAACTAAGGGTGCGAACTTTACAACACAT
>RZZM01000165.1 GCA_009929845.1 Spartobacteria bacterium | reverse complement strand
CATTCTGGGCCGCTAACTGAAAATCCAAATCAGATAACTCTTTGGTAATCAACATACTAACAAAAAGGATGCATCATGTATGACAGGCTTTAGCCTGCCACGCACGGCGAGCCACATACCGAGCCGCGCGCGCGCGCACCCTCGCAGAAAAACGCCAAAAATCCGAGGTCGCGACATAGGAGAGCAGATCGCGCAAGCTTACGCAGGTATAAGGAATCCGTGTTTTCCATGGTCGTGTCAGGAAGAGAAGCGCGATGGGTATGAAATGCCGTACAATATGCCCCATCCCAAGAGCTGACCTTTACTTTTTATATACACAAGGAGGGGTATCCCAACGAGCCCTCCAACAGTCACATAGGGGATTGCGTTTTTCAGCCAGCAACTCGAACGCTTTGAGCCCGGGCAGATTCTGCGCCTTGATTGTGACCGCCCCATGCCGATATCGCAGCATTCAGCAGAATGCTTTTCGGCTTACCCGGACTTTGGGATCAGGATTCGTTTTCACGCGCCTGTTAAAACATGGAGCGTCCCGGCATGGGATAGGTCATCACACGGTAGAAGCGGCCCTGTTCGCTGTTGCGTGGCGCCGTGAACTCCATCCAGTCATCAGTGCCCGGCATCTTTTCGCCGCCGGGGACCACCGACCATGCGCCCGTGAGCGATTCGGCGCTATAGACCATGTACAGGCAGTCCGAAGAGGACATCCACCTGAGGACCAGCCCCTGATGGGCGCTGTCGTTATGGGCATGACGGACCGCGAAGAAGTCGTCGATATCGCCGGGATCGGTGCGGGCGATCAGTTCCGCGCGGTCGGACTGTCCATCGCCGTCGGTATCGGCGCGCAATGGATTGATCAGGTAGACTTCGATTTCGTCGCCGTCACTCAACCCGTCCCTATCACTATCCGCGTCATATATATACGCCTCGCAAGCTCCAATATCATAGCCATATATGCCGTCACCATTGCCATCCATCGGACGCGGAACGCCATTGATATCCACGCTGGTCCACGGATAGCAGACCCCCGCGTCAATGCACGGGGAGGCGGGTTGCAACCGGTAATCGCCCGCGGTGGCGTCCATGAACATCGGCGCATTGGTCAACACGGTGTTTGAGGAGTTTATGGAACCTGCCAGGCAGCCTTCCACGGAGACGGAGCCCCAGGGGTAATAGGCGACATCCAGGCCAGCATTATCATACACAATAGAGTTGATTAACCGTCCGTATCGCAGGTTCAGCCCGGCGGCCCGGCTGGCATACGCGGCGCGATTCCCAACGATAGTGCAGTGGCTCAGGACAGTGGCATTGGTGGAGATATGTCCGCGCATGTCCACGCCGCCGCCGTCCGAGGCATAGTTATCGGCAATGATACTGTTCTCCAGCCTGGCGCTGGAGAGATATACGCCACCGCCATAGTTGATCGCCTGGTTCCCTTCGATACGGCAGCGCTCAATGCGCGCCTCGTCATAACAGTAGGCGCCCCCGCCATAGCGGGCCCGATTGCTGTACAGATGGGAATCCGTGAGCAGCGCGCGATGATACATCAACACGCCGCCGCCGTAGATTCCCGCGCGGTTGGCATGGATCACACAGTTGGTGATGGTCCCCACCCCGGCGCAATAGACACCACCGCCATTTGTGGCCGTATAGCCATTCCTGAAGGTAAAACCATCGGCTACGGCGTCTACATGCGCCATAATCAGGCATTGATGCTGGTGGTTGCCGTCGATGACGGTATAACCCGACCCGTTCACACTACGCATATGGACCCCGCCCGCGAGAAGGTAGGGCGCGCCGTCCTGATAAACCCCGTTGGTCACCCACACCGTGCTGCCCCGCCCCGCCAGGTCCAACGCGGTTTGCAGATTGGTGGCGGCGGTGTCCCACCCGGCGTAGGGATAGACATGCCCGCCGACGGGCGCTACATACAGTGTGCGCGGCGCGATTGTCACCACGGCTTCCCGCGTATAGGTCGCCTGTTCCCCGGCCTGGTTGCTGACCACCAGGGAGACCCCAAAGGTCCCGTAATCCGTGTAGATGTTAGTGACCGTATGCAGCCCGGCAACCCGCAGATCAATGACACCATCGTTATCAAAGTCCCACCCGCAATACAACGTTCCGGCGAGTCCCGAAACAAACGGAACAAACACCGCCTCCCAGGCCTCCATGTCGTCGTGTATGACCGAGAAATTGCAATAGCCGGTAGCGTCCACATACTCGTAGACGCCGATATCGACACGTTGTCCCAGGATTCTGTCGCGGCCGTCCATATCCTGGGCGCTGTACATCCAGGATTCATTCCGGCCCCGATCAATGCAGGGCGAACCGGGACGGACCCGGTAATTGCCGCCCGCGGGATTGATGAAGCCCGCGTATCCGTTCACATTGCCGGCGCCCGGCAGATACATGGACGCACAGCAATACTCGAAGGCGCCCGGGACCCAGATGGAGACATCGACATCTTCCTCGTCCGCGGCGTGCATGATGCTGTTGTTGAAGGCGCCGTCAGACATCACCACGGCGCCGCCGGCATGCAACGACTCGTTGTCCGCAATGGTGCAACTCTCCACGCGCCCTTCGTAATTGAATACCCCGCCCCCATCCACCGCGTAATTGCGCGTCACCAGGCAATTCCTCAGGAGCCCTCCCTCGTTGAAATTAGCGCCGCCGCCACGGCTCACATAGGTGGGATTATAAACACTTCTGCTCCCGGCGGAATTATTACAAAGCACGCTGTTGGCGACCAGGCCGCCATAATCAAACGCCACACCCGCGCCAAAGCGTGATGCGGTATTGCTCTGGATGATACAGTTGAATACCTCGCCCGCGTTTTTGATAAAGACGCCCCCGCCGTACATGGCATCCCCTCTCTCTATGATGCAATTGGTAAGCATCCCTCCGTTGAGCATGAACACATTGCCCCCGAAGGTTTCTCCATAACCATACATCAGGCGGCTATTCTTTACGACGCCTCCCTGCTCGATGTAGAGACAGCGACGGTTGTATGCAGCACTAAGTGTCAGGCCGTCCAGCACCGCATTGGAGTGATTGAGGTGAAAGGAAGTGCGATACAATTTCACCGTGGTCTGATCCGCGCCGTTCACACTGCGGACTTCCGCGCCTTTATCAAGCACAGGCAGATCATCCCATATCTCATAGACGCCGTTGGTGATCCAGATGGTCATGCCATGCGCCGCGTGCCGGATGGCGCTTGATACCCCCGTGGCCGCCATCGCCCAGTTGGTATAGGGAAACTGATGCGTCCCGGAACGGGAAACATAGATATGGTCATCGGCCACATATACCGCCCCCCTGGAATCAATTTCCAGATACCCGCCGAGGCCATTACTGACCGACAGGGCCGGTTGGTACCTTCCCGGATGCTCAAACACAAATGAAGCAAAAGGTGTATTGGTGGTTCGACAATCGATCATCCCATCCCGATCAAAATCCCAGGCGTACCACAAGGCGCCCGTTCCAAGCCCCTGGACAATCGCTGTGCAGGTCACTTGCAGCGGGGCCAGTCCGTTGTCCGGGTCCACCGAAATGGCCGCCCACGGATATCCGTATTCAGAGGCGCCCATGTCCACTACCTCATTATAAATGCGATTCAGCGCATTATAGTCCTGGGCGTCGGTCATCCAGGCCATATTGGTCCCGGCATCGACACAGGGGGAGTCTTCCGCCAGTTGACATGACCCCGGTACAACGAAACGCGGATCATCATCGATATTTCCGATGCCGATGGGCATGGGCGTTGTACAGGAACGATACAGATCGCTGTCATAATAATTATCGACACCCAGTGTATTCCGGTTGCTGACCAGGATACTGTTGTACGCCGTGGCGTGCGCCACACCGCCCCCGTACCGGGCATAATTGTCCACGACCGTACAGTTATACACCTGTCCGCCATAGATTCCGCCACCCGTTCCGTAACGAGTCATATTGCCCTTGATTATACTGTTGCGGATAATCGCGTTGGTGTGCCAAGCGCAGACGCCGCCGCCGGATTCATAATCGTTACAATGGTTGTAGGCCACCAGGCAACGATCAACCAATGCGGGCCCCACGATCTCAATGCCGGCGCCCGAGCCATACCTGTACGTGTTGGACACCACATGACAATTCTGCAACGTCCCGTCATAGATGCACACCCCTTTCCGGAATGCCGTTATTGTAAAGCCATCCAGCGTGGCGCCGTGATACAACATATTCTCACTGGTGCTGCCGCTGCCAAGGAGAAAGGATCGCGTCGGGCCATCCACACCCTTGACCGTGACGCCATGCATAACGCTGATTCGCTCCTGGTACGTTCCTTCGGCCACGTAGACCTCACCGCTTTTGCCCCAATTGTGGGAAGCATTCAGGGCCGCGTTGATATTGGTCGCAGCCGTGGCCCAACTGGTGTAGGGCGAAATGTGCCCGCCGGTCTTGGAGACATAATTCGTCAGCCGCGCATAGGCCGTCACCTCGAGCGTACCCTGCCCGTATACAGCGGTCTCGCCCGCGGCATTGCTGACCGACAGCGAAGGATAATAGCTGTCCGCCTCCATCAGCAGGGAGGTCACCGTATGCAGATCATACCCGGCGAAATCCATGGTGCCGTCCCCGTCGATATCCCACTGGTAATAGAGCCCGGTGGTGTTGGTCCCGAAGACCATGCCTGACAACACGATGTATGCCGGTACGGGTCCGACGCGGGTTTCCGCGGTGAACCAGCAGCTCAGGGTTTCCGTATCGGTTTCGTAGGCGCCGAAATCCACGCTGTCGCCCATAATCCGGGGGTTGCCCGCCAAATCCAGCGCGCCGGTCATCCAGGCTGCAACATCACCCTCATCCACCCCGGACGAATACGGAAGCAACCGATAGTTGTCATTTTCATAATCCACAAAACGCAGTATCGCGCTGCTGCCTAATGAATTGCTGAAGGTGCACAAATACGTCCACGTTTCGCTGTTGCCGTAACTGATGGTATTTCGTACATGTGCACGCGACACGCTACTCCCTGTATTCTTGACAACTGTACAGTTTTCGACAAACCCGCCATACAGCGTTCCAGACCGGTAGTGGTCGGATTCATTTCTGGCCGCAACACAATTCCGGATCAGGCCATTGCTCCGGCAAAAAACCGCGCTCCCCCTGCCGTAATCATAGTAAAGACCATCCACCGCCGTGTTGCCTTCCAACCGGCAGTGAGTAATCTCCCCACCGTCTTGAAGATAGACACCGCCCCCATCAGCATCCGGTACATCGTACCCATACGCCGTGTTCGATACAATGGTACAACCCTGAATAACGCCGCCCCGTTCACTGTATATCCCGCCGCCGGGACGCGCGCTTCCGCGTGTAATCGTCAACTGGTCCAGCACCGCCCCGGTATGCGCGATATAAAAACAGCGGGTCGTATAATTGCCGTCAAAGATACAGGTCGGCGCGCCGTTGGCGCTGGTTACAGTCACCCCGTTGGTGATCACAATCTGCTTGCGCAACGTGTAGACCCCGTTGGATACCACGACCGTGTCATCATCACGCATCCACGTCAGCGCCGCCTCCATATTGGTCGCGGCCATAACCCAATTCGTGAACGGCGGCACATGTGCGCCGCCATGCGCCACATAGAACGTTTCCGGAAGCGACGCCTCAATGTAGTCCGGGCGCAGAGCCGTGTATTCTTCACCCGCAAGGTTGGATACACGGAGGCGAACGGAATACATCCCCAATGAATAGGCATTGGTGACCACCACCAGGCCCGACCCCTCCAGGTCAGAAATTCCGTCATTGTCAAAATCCCAGTGGTAGACCAATCCGTTCAGGTTGGTCCCGATGACATGACTGTGAAATACGGCATGAAAAGGCGGCGTCCCTTCAATATGTTCCGCTCTGAAACTGCACCCCAGCGCCTCGCCGGAAAATTCATAGGCCCCGATATCCGGCCGCGCAAACCCATCGAGATCGCCATCCACCGGACGCGCCACGCCCGCCAGATCGCAGGCCGGGTAATCTTCGGCCCATTCGGTGTCTATGCAGGGTGACCCTGATTGTAACCGGTAATCCCCGCCTGCGGCGTCGACAAACAACGGGGCGTTGGTTACCTGCCCCGGCGACCCCAGGGCGTTGGGCAAGCAATTGTTCCGGAAATAGTTTGCATAATGGACCGCGCCTTCCTGGGCATAATCATCCTCCGCCGGACTGGTATTGCCTGACACAATTGTGTTAGCCAGCGAAGGACTGCTGCCCGCTCCGCCATACAGGAACAGTCCGCCCCCATTCGTGCCTGCCGCATTGCCCGCACAGGTGATACTCCGCACATCCGCGTTAACGTTGATATACAGCCCGCCCCCCAGGCCGAAAGCGGTATTATCGGCAACCAGACAGTTTTCCATCGGGCCCTTGTAATAGGAAAGATAAGCGCCGCCACCATATATGGACTGATTGCCGGTAATGCGACACTCGGAAAGCACGGCGCCAACCGGGTAAACGCTCGAAGAGGCCGAATAATGACCCCCGCCACGCAAATTCGCGGTGTTGTTGACAATCCGGGACCGCCGCACCTGCCCGCCCACGGAACGAATGCCCCCGCCAAAGTCGGCGAGATTGTTGCTGATGACACAATCATGAGCCTGCGCGTTATCATCAAGCGCCAGCCCTCCGCCATAAACAGCCTTGTTGCCCGACACCCGCAGGTTGGAGACGGAGCTTCTGTCCTCCAGATACAAACCACCGCCTGTCGCTTCCGCCTCATTGTCCAGAACCGCGCAATGATACACCCTGCCCGTTTCCGTCAGACGCAACCCGCCCCCGTACCGCGCGTAATTGCTGACCACCGTCGAATGATGCAACTCCGCGTCGTTGTAGAGATAGATGCCACCTGCCGACAGGTCCGTCCTATTGTTCACCGCCAGGCAATTACTGGCGACGGATGTTTCATCCAGCATGAATCCGCCACCCCAACCAGCCGTGTTGCTGTCGGCCGTGCAGTTCTTCACCTCAATCGCGCCCCAGGCATACAAACCGCCGCCCCCATTGGTGGCGTGATTCCCGGAAAAGAAACATTGGTCAACCACGGCCTCATCCTGCGCCAGGAGTCCGCCCCCCCAGCTCGAGCTATTTCCATAAAACTGACAATTCGAGACAGTCCCATAGCGCACATACAGGCCGCCCCCGTCCTTTGTCGACCGGCAATCGCGGATCACGCAATCAACCACATGCCCTCCATTTGAACAACTCACCCCACCGCCCCCATACGCCACACCACGGGTAACAGTCAGACCCTCCAGGCAGGCCCCCGTGTTACTCAAGTGAAAACAGCGCGTCAGATAACCGCCATCCACAGTGGTATACCCTGCGCCGTTAACCCCCCGCAACGTTACCGCTTTGCTGACGGAAACCTGTTCATTCAGCCCATAAAGTCCGTTGGTGATCAGGATAATATCCCCATCGACCGCCGCATCCACCGCCGCCTGGATAGAAGTGGCCGCATGTGCCCATGAACCGTACGGCGACACATGCGCTCCCTCATGCGCCACATACAACGCAGCAGCCTCGGCACGCCCGATTAACCCACAAAAAACCAGACCGATTATCAGCTTCTTCATAATTACCTCACAAATGACATCTACGACTACTAATTCAGTGTTACTTTGTAAGGTATGTTGTTTTTGTATCTTTGTTAAGTCTTTTTTCCGGTTTTTTCGCTTTCTGATGTTTCACGAATTCCTGGACCACGAAAAAGACGATAAACCTGGAGCAGCAGAGCCTTTGTATTAATCAAGATATTCGTGTATCGCGAAGAATAATTTGCGCAAAAAAATGATATTATGGGAGATAGTAGTACAAAGAATGGTGGTTTTTAATGAAAAATGGCGATTTTTGCAAAAAATAGGCCATTTTCGCGCTTAAAAACGTAAAAATTGCCATTTTTGGCCGCTTTTTACGCATTTTCAACCGGAAAACACCCGCCACTTCCCCACCCAAGCGCTGCGATTTCTTTGCACAGCCAAATATAGCAACAAACAGTTTATGTCCTGAAGGGACATTTTACTGTAGCCCAGGGCAAACAACGTGCCGCCCTGGGCTACGATGGTAGTGTGAATGGTTTTTCAGCCATTCACATTCTCGATCAAATCACCTTCAACATATTGATGTATCATCCCCGAAATTAATGTCTGATATGGAATTCCCTTTTCCATGGCCTTTTTCTGAATCCCCTTCAGATCATGGTCATATAAGCGGATGGTTACTCTTCTATCCTTGCGAAATGTATTCTCAGCCATCGCCTTGACCTTCGCCATTTCGCTTTTCGATGGCGTTGACAATCTCATTGTTCCCGATTCGTAGGCCGTGAGGATATCTTTCTCTTCTTTGTCCAGTTTCATTGCATCTGACTCCTGTAGTCCTTTGTTGCCGACCTGCTTGGAATTATGGTTTTTAGAAAAATATATTCCTTTTCAACGACGTGCGGAACCAAGCAGACGTATCCTTCGACAACGACAAAATAGATCCGCTGTCTCGGATATTTCTTCTGATTCGGGTGATCTGCGGTCTTCCACAGATCACCCTGTGACAAGTGGTATATTATCTTTTCGAAAGAGAGGCCTCTCTCTCTTTTCAAAAGCTCATTCTTGTCTGAGTTCCATTCATATTTCATTCTTTATGTGTACATCATTTGTGCGTACAAGTCAATGAGGTAATTGTTTTCGATTCGGGGCTAATGTTACGCGTGAGGTTCGTGGGCCCCACCGGGGCACACGTAACGCTCAACGCGCTGGCTGCCATTGTTTTCGAATTCGTCTGGATCGACTTGAGGCAGGTCGACCCCTTCTAAGTCCTTCTGTGCGATAGTATCAAAATCTACATTGAGATTCCGATACTTGGTCTTGATCAGCATGTCGACAACCGCGGTAACGTGTCCTCCGGCAAGGTAATGTCTTTCGAGCGCTTCAATTGGAATATCGATCTTCGCTGAGACGGCGCGGACTCGGGCATCGACCACCTCGTGAGGATCGATGCCACGAAGTTGCATGCTCAAGATTCTCGCCCATACGAAAGGGAGTGAGGAGAGCCAGTCTGTGAGTTTGTTGATCATCATTCTCTACAGCCAACGTCTGCATGACCCTCAAATCAGTCCGTGACACGAAGTGGCGCGGATTGATTTGTAGTGGTCGATGCACTTGTTGTCATATCTTCATCTTCTTGAGTTGTTCTGTAAATACGGCTTGGAACTGCTGTGCCGTGTCCATGAGCCACTGGAAGCTGGCTTCCCAGTTGCCGTTGTTGGCAACGTCGATTGTGTGAATTGTTCTGATCCGGCTTGCCTTTTTTCCCTCCAACTCCATCCATTCGAGTTCGTGTGGAAGTTTGGACTCTATTGAGTCCTTGTTCTCACGTAAGGCGTTGAAAAGGGGCTGTGAGTCGGGGATGTAGAACTCGCAGCGAATTTGCTCATTGTCGGCATCGACAACGAGCGAGAGATGCGATTTGGAATTGCCGATGCTGATGTCATACCAATGTTGCGGATACGCTTTGCGGAGCCGCAGGGCCGAGTCATGCGAGGAGGCGTACTCTTTGAATTGAGTCCAGAATTCAAGTTGCATCAGTCGGCGGTCGGACAAGTTCGACCGTGACGTATTCGTTTTGATGGCTTTGGCCCATTCGTTTGGCTTCGAGACAACATAGAACTTGGGAGCGTATGGCGAATCTCCGATTTGCCATAGCTCCATACGGATCGCGAAGATGTTGATTTTGTCATCCGTATGCTCGTTCAACCAATCAACGGCTTGCTTGTGCTCGTCCCGTACATCTTTCACAATCCAGATGACAATTTCCGCATCGAATCCGGATGCATATGTAATGAGCTTGCCGAGGTGGTCGTGATTGGTCGTTTCCAGTTGGTTTTCAATTACGACCTTGCGTCCGGTATTCTCCTCCTCAGCGAGGATATCGACATTGAACCTGCCAACACTGGCTTCTGTCTGAACGAGAGAAATGTCGATACCGATTTCCTCGCTGAGGAGCTGGAGATTTTCGTCTTGCGCGAGCCAGTTGGTGAAATCGGCGGCCTCGTGCTTCCACTCTTCGCGTAGATCCGCCTTCTTCAGTTTCGATAGGGCCATGTTCTATTTCTCCTCTGACAACAGTATATTCTACATAAAATTTATTAACAATTTGACGCCGCACTGGTGCAGACTGCGTCAAATACAATCAATAATCCTCATATTTTTTCATATTCATTGACGTATGAGACAAACGTAATCTTCAAGATAATATACATCCATTTGTTGCGTGCTTTTAATCGTATGTTCCTCAATGAACGGGCTGCCAAGTATTAACTGCTATGAAACTATCATTTCGATGTCTGATCATCAAGGCTTTCTTGTAATAATAGGGCTTGGTGAACACAGGGAACCAGCATTTTAAGCATGCTCCAAAGGAGCATTTCAGCGTCAGGGATCCTTGCCTCCTGGTGTTAACATGACAGCAAGGTATCGGTGGGCGGCGGTTGCACGATTCACGTCTCACGGTCCGTTTTCCAGGCGTCCGCCTGACCGTTCGTTGTTCAGGCTTCAGCCTGCGGCGC
>RZZM01000578.1 GCA_009929845.1 Spartobacteria bacterium | reverse complement strand
CTGCTGCAATACGGCGGCGGAAACCGCGCTTCACCCCCAAAATTTACCTCAACGGTTCACGCGTTCCGGATTTCCGGGGTTTTTAGAGGTGCCCTTAAGATGATCCTCTATTTCCTCTTCACTGTCGTCGGCGTTCTGGCGGCGTTCATTACTTCCCGTGTGCTCGACATACCGAGGCCCGGCAGAAAGGCCCGTCTGGACATTCATATCGCAGCCGCTGCCGGGGTTGCTTTCGGGGCAAAAATTCCGGTGTGGATTTCTTACGGCTTCAGCCCGGAACTGATTTTGTCCGGCAAAAGCATCATGGGCGGAATTCTCGGCGCGTTCGTCGCCATGCACATCTACAAGTACATTTCGAACCGGCAAGGGGAAGCGCTGGGCGGCAGGTTCGCGATTCCGCTGGCCGTTGCCGTTGGGTTTGGCAAGATCGGCTGCTGGTTTCACGGCTGTTGCGGCGGAGATTTTATCGTTCCACCGCAACTCGTCGAAAGCGCCTTTCAATTTACGATGGCGTTCGCCCTCTATGTTTTTTACCGTAAAACCGGGCGCGCCGATCTGCTTTTCCCTGTTTATCTGCTCTCGTATCTCACTATGCGCTTCTGCATCGAATTCGTGCGCGACGAGCCGGAAATGGCGTGGGGACTTACCATCTACCAGTTGATGGCGCTGGCGTTCGTTCCGTTTACGATTTCGATTTTGTCGGGAAGGACAGGAAAACATGCTTGACGAACTCATCCGGCAAACGGCAGCCGGCTCGGAAAACCCGGCCCTCTTCCTCTGGGGAATGGGGCTTATTTACCTGACCGGCCTTGTCCTCCTTGTGAGCGTGGCGCTCAAATTTCTGGAGCATTCCGCACGCACGCCGGAACTGGAAAACAAGCGCAGACACCCCTTCTCGACGCGGGAGATGCTGATCGCCGTCCTGCTTCTCTTTCCGTTTTGGGTGAACAGCTTCGGCCAGATTGAGATGGACGGAACGCTGCAGGTCCTTTACTTCGGAATCGGCTGCGCCTGCGTCCTGCTGGCCATGGCCTGGCATCTGCGGGCGAAAATCGATATCCGCCTCATGTGGTCGGACGGCATCGAGATCAAGCGGGAACACTCCTTAATTACAAACGGGGCATATGCTCTCTCACGGCACCCGATGTACGCCTCGCTTTTGCTGTGGTGCTGGGGGGCGAGCCTTATGATGTTCAACGGGATCACCCTGCTGCTGACCGCTGCCGCCCTTCTGCCCCTGATGGTCGTCCGGGCCGGAGACGAGGAGAAAGAACTGCTTTCGGCCCGGCAGGATTACGCTCTCTACCGGCAAAACGTCCGGATGCTGACTCCAACCGTGAGCGGGCACGCAGCCAATGCTGTAAAGATCGCCGCCATCGCGCTGTTCGGGTATCTGCTCCTCACGGGCATGAGCTTTCCCGGGATCTTACTCCTGTTTCTTGTTCACCTTTACCTCGGATACAGTCTGAAGCCGGAAAAGGTGGCATTTTCCTACCGCTCGAAATCGATCATGATGATCGTTCTGTGGAGTCTCAGCCTGTTGTGGCCGCCCTTTTACTATGTCCTCTACGGGCCTTTGGCCATGTTCATCTACGGCCTGAAATTCGACTGTCCATGCATGCGAGTCTATAGCAAATACCACGGATGCCCGTGTTTCTCCATGGCCGGGAAATGCCTTGTGAAAGGGAGAAGGGGGACGAACCAATCGGGATAGCCCGCCAGCGAAGAAGGAACAGAAGGGAGCACGGGTGGGCGAATCTTCGAGCTCGTTTTTTCCGCAAGGGAGGCTTTTTCGTCCAGCACGGCACATCAAACAAATCCCGCAAATATGAGTTGGCGGACAAGTGGCTGGCGTTGCTGGGCCAAGCTGGGCGACCCCGTCCTTTTCCTCTCGCATAATGAAGACAGGCTGGTCATTCTGGATGAAATCCGCCGCATGCCGGAAATCTTCCAGACGCTGCGCGGGGTTATCGACAAGGGCCGCAGAAAGGGTCTCAAGACCGGACGATTTCTTATTCTCGGATCGGCCTCAATCGACCTGCTGCGCCAGTCCGGGGAAACGCTCGCCGGACGGATTGAGTATATCGACATGGAACCGCTCAATGTTCTCGCCCTTTCAACAGTGAAGTGCCCGATTGGGGGGTGGTAGCGGGTCAGGCGAGCGGATAATCTTTTTGTGGTCTAAACAAGGAGATTATCGAAATGCC
>RZZM01000577.1 GCA_009929845.1 Spartobacteria bacterium | reverse complement strand
GCGCTGGATACGGTCATGGATGAATTGACCGAGCTGGCCAGGGAGAATCTTGAAGGCGCCGAAAGTATCGCGCGCATCGCCAAGGACCTGTGCGAGTTTTCCCGTGATGAAGTCGAAGACTTCAGTCCCGCCGATATCAATGTGCTGCTGGAAAAGGCGCTGACCCTCGGGAAAAATGAGCTGAGCGGCAAGGTTACCATTGAAAAATCCTATGAGGATCTGCCCGAGATTGATTGCGTCCAGAGTCGACTGACCCAACTGTTTCTGATCATCCTGATCAATGCGATTCAGGCCATGGACGGCAAGGGCGCGATTCATATGCGGACCCGTATAGAAGACGGACGGATCGTCGTGGATATTGAAGACGAGGGCTGCGGGATTGCCGAAGCCGATCTGGACCGCATCTTTGATCCGTTCTACACCACCAAACCGGTCGGACAGGGTACCGGACTGGGACTGAGTATTGCCCACGGCATCGTCAGCACACACGGTGGCACGATAGATGTTAACAGTATCCTTGGCCAAGGAACGACATTTACTGTGAAACTGCCAATCCGGCAGTCCACGACGAAAGCAGATGAAGATGATTTGCTGCAACCGCTTGAATAGCATAATATTGCGCAAAATAGAAAAAACATGTCCCGTCGGGCGTGTTTTTGAAGTGTTTGTGCCGCGAAAGGTATTGTTGGAAGAATAATGGCGGATACGGATACAGTCATGACCCAGAAACTGCAGGGAAGCCAGAAGGCGGAGATTGCTTCCGGGTTTGCGACGCTGATCGAGATGTACAGTGTGCAGCTCTATGCGCATTGCCGACGGGTGGCCCGTTCGGCGCGCGCCATCGGGGAAGAACTGGACTTGCCGGATGAGCAGATCGAGGACCTGGAGATCGCGGCATTCCTTCATGATGTGGGGCTGGTCGGGGTGCCGGAGGATTCCCTGATCGGGGCCGGCGCCGAGGTGATGGGCATGCGCCGGGCACGCCAGCATCCGGTAACCGGCTATACTATCCTCTGCAATATAGAAGGCTACGAAGACATTGCCCAGGCGGTTCTTCATCACCACGAACGCTATGATGGCAGCGGTTTTCCCCACCGGTTGTGGGGAAAGAACATTCCCTATTATTCCCGAATCATCGCTGTTGCCGATACCTATGATTTGCACCTCCATAACGGCATTGCCCAGCGCTCAAGCGAATTTACCGAGGCAAGGAACGCCATCGCCCGCGACCGGGATGCCGGGCTCGAACGCGAGCTGGTCGATATCTACATGGCCATCCTGACCAAGCTGGATAACGCCACCTCGACAACAGATGACAACGAACTCGAACTGGTGCCCGGTGCGCTGATGCCGGGGATGGTCCTCTCGCGCGATTTGCGATCCGTCAACAACCTGCTGCTGCTCAAGGCCGGCACCGTGTTGACGGAGGTCCTCATCAACCGCGTTTTGAATTCAGACAAGGCCGGCCAGATGGTGACGGTGGCCTATGTGGACGCCAGCACGATTCACGAGGAGCAACTGCCCCTCCCGCGCAAGGGCGTGGGACTCTCAACGCTTACCGTGGCCTCCCGCCGGTCGGCGGAAAGCCCGGAGGAAAAACAATTGGGCGGCGTGCTGGTAGTGGACGATTCGCGCGCGGTGGCCCACGCTTTGCGACGCGAACTCTCCCGCGCCGGCATGGAGGTGGTGGGCATCACCTCCGGCCATGAGGCCCTTGACCTGCTCTCGCGTGAACAGTTTGATACCGTGATTGTCGACCTGGTCCTGGGTGATATGAACGGCGTGGACCTGCTTCGCGCCATCCAGCGCAAACTGCCGAATATGTATTGCGTGGTGCTCTCCGGACACGCGACCTCCGAAAACATCAAAGCCCTGCGCGAGCTGAATAACGTGGTGCGCTTTGTCCGCAAGCCCTGGACACAGGATGTGCTGCTTTCCGCCGTCCGCGAAGCCATCGACCGCAGCCGACGTGTGGCCGTGTAGCTCTCTTGAAACCTGAGGCCTGAGGGATGAAACCTGAGGGATGAAACCTGAGGGATGAAACCTGAAGCCAACCTGTCACCTAGCCAAAATAGTTGAAATTCCTCTGGAGTTATCAGGGTCAGGGTTTTAGAGGTCGGAATCGGGTGGTATTGGCGAAAGCCGCCGGTAACGGCTACTCCCCGCGTTCTGCCGCTACGACCCCGACCTCCGCCCTCCGCCCTCCGCC
>RZZM01000164.1 GCA_009929845.1 Spartobacteria bacterium | reverse complement strand
CGCAGGAGTTCGCCATCTTCATAGAAGGGGGGAATCTGCAGGATGGCCTTGTCCGGATGGGGAAAGGTGTAGGTCATCAGTTCATCTTCCACCTGGTTGATTACCGAACGGGCATAGGCGAAGGCATCGTTGATTGTGGCCTCTTCCGCGGGGGTGATGTGCAGGAATTCGGCGACCTCGGGATTGAGCATCAGCTCATTATCCATGGGGGCGAAGGAAAGGGCCGGTACGCTTTCCATCGGCAACGGGTGTTTGCCTTCATAGTTAACCAAGACCCAGTTGAGGATGTCCTCGATCTGCACCTTCAACTTGTCATTCAGTTCCTGGAGCGTAAAATTCTCCGCCTCGAGCGAATCCAGGTCACGGAGCAGGGCGGCATTTATGTCTTCCAACTGATCAAGGGTTTCCTCGACCTGGGCAGTGGCATACTGCGTGGGATGGGTGGCGGTGTGGCGCGCGGCAATATCGGCGGCAGCGGCGGACCGGCCCGCGGATTTTTCGCCTGGCCCGCTGTTTTCATCGATGAGCTGATGAACCGCGGCGATGGTTTCCCTGGACGCGCGGCAGGTACGGTAACCCATAAAGAGCACGAGGCCGGTCAGCAGGGCGCCCACCGAGAGGCCGATCACTGAAAAAAGGATTATTTTTTTATACTGCTGATCCATAACGACAGTGAACATAGCAGATAATATCGAAAGGCCAAGACCTGAATCGCCTTAAATAAAATTAATCCGCCGGGTGGGTTACGGGGCTGAGATTACTTCTGAGCAATACGTTCCTTCACCCAGGCGCGGATCGCCTTCAGGGTTTTATGCCAGGTCTCTGGATGGGAACGATCCTTGATATAGACCTCGAACAGGCCCATGAACAATTCGCGCAGGCGTTCGATTTTGAGCATGCGGTCCTGGAAGAGGCTGACCTGGTCCAGCATCTCCTCGGGTTTGGAAAGCGCCAGGGAGCGGAAGGTAAACTCATCGGCATTGAGCTTGAACACCCAGAAATCATCCCCGATGGCCAGGGTAATTTTGGCTTCTTTAAGCTTTTTTCCGCACAAAAGGGCCGTTTTTGCCTCGGCGCTGTTCATGGGCATGCCCTTGCGCAAGGTGGTTTCATGGGCGCCGTTGCCCTCATGGATAAAGGTGACGGGCCCCTCCACGAGGACAGCCACCTGTTCGCCGGTGGGGACCGGGATGCCGTCGGCATGTTTTTCGCTGGCAAACCAGAGCCAGGTGAGGAATTCCCGACCGATCTGTAGGTCGGTTGTATCATCCGGCATATCGGGCGAGAAATTGGCCGGATGCAGCGCGGCCGTGTTGGCCTTCAGTTCCTGGGCGGCGAAATCCGGGGTCAAAGGGTAGGCCGTAAATCCCAGGGCACTTTGGAAGGACGATGTAAACTCATCGGCCATCTTTACGGAGGTACAGGTCGCGAAGAGATAGCGGCTGCCTGTTTCGTGCACAAAATCCGTTCCCTTCAACTGGGGCGGCATCTTGGGCAGCAGGCGGCTGATCACCGATTTCTTTATCTCGGAGCGCTCACGGCTGGTCACAAAGGGCTTGTCTTCGGCCGCCATCAGGGCCAATTCCTCCATTTTGCACTCCGCGCGAAGCAGGGAAGCGGGGATTTTTCGTTCCGCGGACTGGAGGGTAAGGCGTAAATAGCCGCCGAAATAGGCCGTTTCTTTCGTAATATTGCGATCCAGCAGGTGGCGTCCGGTAACCCATCCGCGCACCGCACCCTCACCCAGCGTATCGATAGGCGGCGCGGCATGGCCGGCGAACCGCTCAATCGCATCCTCCGGCAGTTTGCGGGGCAGTTTCAACATGCGAAAACTCACGGAACCGTGCTCAAAAGGCATAATTTCACTCCTAAATCCTAATTATCAGTGTTTGGCGTACCTTATAGGACAAGGACGGATGGAGTGCAACAACCTTCACGGCACTGGGCAGATAAAAAAAGATGAAAAAGTTTACATCACCATGCTTGACATCTAGTATGGAACTAGTATGTTGTCGTTTGTCGATCTGGTTTATTTCAGATCAAGCCGAAGGCGATGCTAGGACGAATGATGGATGGTAGAGATTTCAGGAGCTGCGTTATGAACAGGGAATCCAAAAGGATGGTTATTATTGCGTTGACCATAGCCGCTGTCTTTATCGGGGCTGGTCACGCGGACATAATCCGGCGCAATGTTGTTGCGCATGGCGAACAGGCGCGTGCAAGGCATTTACATGCGCCGAGTGAGTCCGCGGTGCAGTTGGCGAAGGACGCGCAAACCCAGCCTGACATTCATATCGGGTCGGCGCATGCAGGTTTACTTTCGGCCGAGGCGTTGGAGGATGATTCCGCCGAGGAATCAATGGCAGAGAAAAAGCGGCGTCATGCCTTTTCACTTGCCGCTATTGAGAAACAGACTAATCGGCCGCGATTCAAGTGGATGAAACGTCAGCGCATTAATATTATTGAAGAACTCCTGATGGCAAAATACGCCGAGTCGGGCATATAAAGGTGGAGACGCCCTGATGAGGCACAGCCGGAAGACCCCCGATACGAATGCAACCGTTACATACAAGGGAGCTGTTCGTACACATTGAATATAGAGCGCATAGGCAATAACACAGCATACGCAAACTGGTTTGCGTGCCTGTGCACCCTCACCGGTACGCGGCTGCGCCGTGTACGGTGACTTTCTCCACTTATTCCTATGCGCTCTTATTCATTATCCATCCGTTTAACCGGTGGCTATCCCGCTTGACACCGGATACCAGGGCTTCTATGGTCCGGCATGACTATACAACTTTCAGATATTATTGATGTGGACATCCAGGATGTGGCCTACCGGGGAAAGGGCGTGGCGCGTCATGAGGGGTGTGTCCTGTTTGTTCCCGGCGTACTGAAGGGGGAAACGGTACGTGTTCGGGTAACCGGCCAGAAGAAGAATTTCTATGAAACCGAGCTGTTGCGCGTCCTCAAACCCGCCGAAGCCCGTATTGCGCCTGTCTGCCCGCACGCCTATGTCGCGGAACAAACGGACGAAACGATTTGTCCGGGGTGCTGTTACCAGCACATGGACTATGAGACCGAGGTTGCCACGAAGCAGGACCAGTTTACGGGGCAATTGAAACGCTTCGCGCAGCTTGATGACGGGTGCTTCCTGCCGCCGACCGCCAGCTCATTTCGCATGGGCTACCGCAACAAGATCACGTTGCATTCCGATACGAAAAAGCTGGGCTATTTCACGCAGGACAATACCACGTTACTTGACATCGAAAGATGTCCGCTTGCCCTCCCGGGCATCAACCGGTTGCTCGAATCCATTCGCGCCGACGAACTGTTTCCCGAAACGCTGGCGGCACACGAACAGTTGACCATCCGTTCGACGGAACCTAACGGCTGTTTTTCCTGGTGGGACAAGGCGGACCCGGAAACGGACTGGATATCGGAATCCACGAGCCTCGGGAAATTCCGGTTCCATCCTTCATCATTTTTCCAGGTGAATCCGAATGTCGCCGAAAAACTGCTGGTGGCTGTCAGTGAAATCTTCCGACAACTCGACGTCAAACAGGCCATCGATTTATACTGTGGGGTAGGGGTCTTCTCGATCGCGGCGCGCCTGGCAGGCATCCACAAAGTCACCGGCATCGACGTGGATAAACGCGCCATCAAGGCCGCGCGCGTCAACGCGATGGAGCGCAACCTCAATGGGCTCAAGTTCATTGCGGGCAAAACCGCGCCGACCCTCAAGGAACGCTTTCCGCGCGTAAAGGGCCGGGAGACTCTTCTGGTCGTTGACCCGCCGCGCAAGGGATTGGACAAGGAAACCCGTCAATGGATACTGGCCAAACACCCGTGCAACCTGCTCTATGTTTCCTGCGCCGTGGATACCCTTGCACGGGATGTCGCCGCCCTCGCCAAGGCCGGCTACCAATGCAAACAGGCGCAACTATTCGATATGTTTCCCCGCACGCCCTATTTCGAATCCCTCGTCTGGCTGCACCTGTAGCCCCTCGTTCGGGTATACAACGGGGCCGTTGTGTCGCATTCCCGGGGGGGCGGCGAAATTTTGCGTTTACGGCTTGTGAAATCACGTGTTATGGCATCTAATATGCTGCAAACAGGGTTAACATGGAACAAATGCGGATATTGATTGTGGATGATGATGAGGCCATCATCGCGCTATTGGAGCGGATTTTGGCCAAGGATCCATTATTTGATGTTTTTTCGACCACGCGGGGGTTGAAGGCGCTGACCATTCTGGATCATTACAGTTTTGACGCCCTGATCTGCGATTTTGCCCTGCCGGACCTGACCGGCGATGAAATCATACGCCAAATCAAGAAAAAGCCCCATTGTCCGCCGTTTATCATGATGATTTCCGGGATTGTCAAACGTCTCCCGGAGCATCCCACCGGCCATCTTATCTTTGTCAAAAAGCCGTTTCAGCCCGACCGCATTCTGATGGCCCTGCGCCAGGAGTACGCGCGGAAATACCGCCAGCGCAAGCAGGCAGGGCTCGAGTAGGTCACTCAACGGTCACGGCAATCGCGTCGATCTCAACCAGCGCATTTTTGGGCAGCGCGGCCACCTGCACGCAGGCGCGGGCGGGGTAGGGGGCATTGAAGAAGCGCGCATACACCTCATTGACCGCCGCGAAAGCGCTCATGTCGGTCAAAAATACCGTCGTCCTGACGACATCCGTCATCTGCAATCCAGCCGCCCGAATGACCGCCAGCAGATTCTTCAATGACTGTTCCGCCTGTGCGGAAACGTCGTCACCGACCAGGTTCCCGCTTTGCGGGTCGATGCCCAACTGCCCGCTGACAAAGACCAGGCCCCCGGCGACAACGGCCTGAGAATACGGACCTACAGCCGCGGGCGCTTCACCGGTTTGGATCACACTGTTTAAAGTCATGGCACACACTCCTGGTTACGGCCCGAAGAGGCCGAACATTTTTTTCTTTTTCTGTTCCGGTATGTAACGATTGATGATCTTTTGATCGATGCCCTGTTCTTCGAGGAGGGCCCGCAACGCTTCGGCGGATTTTCCCTTGTGGGCGCGCAGGACGGTCTCGGCATTGCTGATTTCATTTTTCATCCATTGCTGACGGGCGCTTTCCGCCAGTTCGAGCGCGGTGTCCGCCAGCGCGGACAACCGGCGGCTGTCGGAAACCATCTTGCCGCTTTTCTCCGCCGTGAGCGCGGGCGCGCCTTCCGCGGGCGGGGCCTTGAGTTCTTCGTCCAGCAGCATCTTTTCCCGCCGGGCCTTGTCGCCGCTCATCTGCAGGAGGCGCAATGCGTCCCTGTAGTTTTTCAACTTGATGTGTATGCGGCCTATAAGCTGCAGTACATTCACCGCGTCAATGGCGGTGCGTATGGCGGTGGATTTGTCAAATGCCGTATTGTACGAAGCAACCGCCATGGCAAGCGCGGCCATCTCATCAACGGGCCGTTCCGGCCAGCAGGAGGCCAAGTCGTCATGCAGGGATGCCAGCGCTTCCACCATTTGCGTGTTGTTTTCCATCTGGTCGAGATCGCGGTACAACCACGCCAGGCGCAGGGCATAGCGACCGATGTTCATGGCGTCTTTTTGGGCCAGAGCGTCAATCTGGGTGTGGATGTACACCGCCAATAGATGCAATTTGATGGCTTGGAAGAAATCCATGGTTTCATAGTTGATGTCACGCGCGAGGGCCTGTGCAAGATAGACGCCCTTGTCATGGCCGGTAAGCGCCTCACGAACCGCCGCCTGGAATTTCTCCTGCGACAGGCTGGTGTCCTTTACCGGTTCCTCATAAAACTTGAATCCGGCCGTGAAATAACAGGAGGGACAGTGCCACATGTAATAGAGCGGGGGGTGAATGTGCGCAAGGCTCTTTTTGGTCCAATAAAACTGGCGGGGTTGCAGGTCGATATCGCGGTCCCGCTCCCAGACCATGCGCGATTTCAACTGGTACTGCTGGTGGGTCGCGTGACAGACCGGACATTCGATTTCCGGCTTCAGGAATGCCTTGGGCTGCTGCTCACTCTGCTTTGGATCGCTGCTCATGGAAGATACCCTACACGAAGTGGATGAAACACTCAAGGGTTTTAGGTGGTAGGATTTTAGATGGTTAGGTGGTTAGGTGGTAGGTTTTTAGATGGTTAGGTGGTTAGGTGGTAGGTTTTTAGATGGTTAGGTGGTTAGGTGGTAGGTGATTAGGTGGTAGATTTTAGGGTCCCGCGAATCCCTAAAACCTCAGCCCTCAGCCTTCAGCCCTCAGGTTTCATTTTCAATCTTCAATCTTCAGGTCTCCGGTTTCAAATTTCAGGTCTCAGCGCTGGTAAAATACCGGGACGTGGGGTATCGTTGGCGAAACGTTAACAGGAACAAAGGAGAAAACGATGGGCAGTGTATATTTTCAGGGCGCGCCGACGCATATCAGCGGCAAGTTGCCGGCTATCGGCAGCAAGGCGCCGGACTTTAAACTCGTTAAAACCGATTTAAGTGACCTGACGCTTGACGATCTGGAAGGGGCGCGGGTGCTATTGAACATCTTCCCGAGCCTGGACACGCCGGTGTGTGCCGCTTCGGTGCGGCGGTTCAATATGGCGGCGGGTGAAATGAAGAACAGTAAAGTCGTCTGTGTTTCACGCGATTTACCGTTTGCGCAGGGCCGTTATTGCGGCGCGGCGGGGCTCAATAACGTTATTACGGGCTCCGATTTCCGGACGGGTGATTTCGGCAAAGCCTACGGAGTGGCCATCACAGATGGTCCGTTGGCTTCTTTGCTGGCGCGCGCGGTGGTCATCCTGGATGAGCAGGGCGAAGTGACCTATACAGAACTGGTAAAAGAGATTACCGATGAACCTGATTACGATGCGGCGCTGGCTATCCTGAAATAATGGGCAAGAACAATAAATGGGGTGACAGGATGGCGTACATGCCTATATAACAGGCGGCATGTCACAGCGGTATCAGCTCATTATAAGTTACGACGGAAGCGCCTATGGCGGTTGGCAGATTCAACCCGACAACCGGACCATCCAGGGTGAGCTGGAGGCCTGCCTGCATACCTTGTGCGGGGAGCGTCCACGTGTAAACGGCAGCGGACGTACAGATGCCGGTGTGCATGCGCGGGCCCAGGTCGCTCATTTTGATCTCGATACGCCCATGGAACCCCGGCGCCTGCGGCGCGGACTCAACGGCCTGCTCAACGATGATATACGGATACATGACGTTAACGAAGTCGGGGATGACTTCTACGCGCGTTTCAGTAATGTGGGCAAGGAGTATCGCTACTGCATCTGGAACGATGCCGTGGTGCCGCCGTTTTTGCGGTTGTATCGGACGCATGTGCGCAAACCACTGGACATTGACGCCATGAACCAGGCGGCGATGCTCCTTGAAGGCGAGCATGATTTTGCGGCGTTTTCGGCCAATCCCAACCGGGAAATCGACGGCACGGTGCGTACGCTGTATGCCTTGACGGTTCGTAAACGCGGGCATGACATCACCCTTATAGCGCGCGGGGACGGCTTTCTCTATAAGATGGTGCGCAGCCTGGCCGGCTTCCTGATCCGGGTAGGCGCCGGGGAACAGTCGCCTGAAATGGCGCGCGAAATCCTGGAATCGAAGGTCCGGACCGCGCGCGTCCCGACCGCGGCGGCCAGGGGATTGTTCCTGTGGAAGGTGTTTTACCCCAAATCTTCCAGCACTTGATGGACGATCAGCCGGGCGGCGGATGGTTTGGCCATCATATGGGCCTTGTTCATCATCCGGTTCAGCAGTCCCGGGCGGGTCAGCAGTTGTGAGACGATCGGGCCCAGTTCGGTTTCCTTGCGGATATGGATGGCGGCGCCGCTGTTGACCAGCACATCGGTATTACCGCGTTCCTGGCCGGGCAGGGGACGCATGATCAGCATCGGCAGGCCGGTAATCATGGCCTCCGCCGAGGTCAGCCCGCCGGGTTTGGAGACCAGGAGGGACGCGCGATGCATCAGCGCCATGGCGTCCTGCACATAGCCGCGGACCCGGATTGGATGCCGAAACATATGACGCTTGCGAATCAGGGTCTTGCGCAGGGTCTTGTTCATACCGCAGACAACATCAATCGTGAAGTCCGCGTCGCTTTTATCCAGTTGGCGCACCGCGCTGTAGCGGATACCCAGCCCCTGGCTTCCGCCCATCACCAGGATACGCCGGTCGCCATTGCCGTTCCGGCTGACTTTCAGGTCCAGCCGTTCCACCACATCCGGATTCACCGGGATGCCCAGTTCATAGATGTGGTCCTTCTGCACCCCCAGCCAGACAAGGCGGTTGGCCGACGATTCGGTGGGGACGATATAGCGGGCAGCGCCGTTGACCACCCAGAAGCGATGGGGAACAAAATCGGTGATCACGCCCCATAACGGCAACGGACTGCGTTGCTTCTGGATATAGGAATTCAATACGGCAAATGGATGCGCCTGGGTGCATACGGCGGCGTGGGGTTTGAAATCTTCCATCAGTTGCAGCATGGGGCGGCTGTTGCCACGTTGTACCAGGCGGCGTACGCGGCGGGTCATATATTCCACAATGGGGCTGTCGTAGAGCGTTTCCCACACCTCCGGTGTGCGCCGGATTGTACTCATGTAGGTTTTCTGGATAATGGAACTCCATCGCGGATGGGTATACGCCAACAGGTCAACGCACATGGTTTCAATGGATGGATTCACCTGCTTGAAGGCATATTCCAACGCGCGGGCCGCCGAATGATGCCCGGTATGATGACCCATATATGATATTAATATCCTGCGCATTGAACATCCTGCTTCATTTTTCGATGCACACGCTACGCCCATTCGTTCTTCTTGTAAATAATGATATACACCACTTGAAAGTATATGACGATGCGCTACACTCTCCGCCCATGAAAACACAGAAGCATTTGAAATATACATGGAGTAGGGCGCATGCCTGTATTGGCCTGTTCCTGCTGCTGGCGGGCGCGGGCGCCGTGGCGGAACCCTTGCCGGATGAGGAGGCCATCTTTGACGCCGTCCGGGCGCGTTTCATCCCCGACAAGCCCACGATATCAGTGGAATACGCGGTAGATTACCGGCTGCTTTTCCTTAAATTGTTTCACATCGCCAATGCCCGCGTGGACACCACCGAAGGCTATTGGGTGTATGCGGGCACACAGGAAAAGGCGGCAGTCTGCCTCGTTGAAATGTACCTGACCTCCCATACCGATGAGCGTGATCCGGAACGGGGCTGGATATACCTGAAGAATCACATCATGACCGTGATGACCATGCCGGACCTGGATTCCATAATCTTTATTAAGCACCTTGATGAACGGATTGACCCTCCCTTCAAGAGCGCGAAACGCACAAAAACCCTGCATGTGTATGATCTTGAATCAGGCATGCTCAACTATCGGCTGTATGATTATCTGAGCGACACGCTCAGCACCAATCTGACCGGTTCTTTCGACCTGGCCAAGCAGGGCGCTGACATCTCCAATATCCTGAAAATCATGTCCGGGATTTATTATGGCAAAGAGGAGCTGATACATCCCGATACCGATTTCCGGCTGCATATGAGCGTCGACGACGGGGTGATCATCCCGTTGGTCCTGGATACCCGACCGGATACCACCCCGATTAAGCTCTTTGGAAGCCGCATGGACGCCCTGCGCGTAAAAATCGAACCGGAGCGTGGCGCGCAGGTCAGGAATCGCAAGGAGTTTATCATTTGGGCCGCTTCGCTGCAGGATGTGGCCCGCCAGGCCGACGACCTGCATCTGGAGCAACTGGCCATCAAGGTCCCTGATTGGAGTATGGTGCCCCTGGTGATCGACCACGGCCTGTCCCTGGGCTATATTCGTTGCGGGCTGACCGGGATTCATGCGACTGCGCCGGAAATGACCCCGGAACCCCCGCTGGAATAATCGCCCGCGAAATCACACCGAATCTTGACGGAAGCGACCGGGACGGGTAGCCTCACGCTTTTACAACTTTTCATAGTGAGTAATTTTTTTTCGGAAGGCTGAAAACACATGGTTGATTTTAAGGTATATCCGTCCATTCTTGCCGCGGACCCCGGGTGCTTGCGCGAGGAGTGTCGGCGCGCTGAACAAGCGGGAGCCGACGGCCTGCATATCGATATTATGGACGGACAGTTTGTTAAGAACATCAGTCTGGGTTTTGATGTCATCAAGGCGGTTAAAAGCTGGGTATCGATTCCCCTGAATGTCCACTTGATGATCATTCGTCCGGACTGGTATGCGGAGCGATGCGTGGAGCTGGGCGCTGATTCATTGCTGTTCCATATCGAAACTGATTGCGATATAGGCGGGACGCTCCGGAGCGTGCGGGACGCGGGCGCTCGCGTCGGGCTGACCATCAATCCGGATACCCCGGTGGCGCAGGTTGAACCCTACCTGGAATGGATGGATGAGGCCCTCTGTATGAGCGTGTATCCGGGATTCGGCGGCCAGGCGTTTATGCCGGTGGCGCTGCCGAAGCTGGCCTGGCTGCGCGCGCATAAGCCGGAAATGGATGTTTCCATCGACGGCGGCATCACCTTGGCGACGGCCGCCGAGGCGGCCCGCTACGGGGCCAACGTGTTTGGCGTGGG
>RZZM01000576.1 GCA_009929845.1 Spartobacteria bacterium | reverse complement strand
GAGGAGCAATCGGTCGAAGGGAAGCGCCCCCGGATAATTGAGCGTGTGGATGCCAAAACCTCCGAGATGCCGCCACGCGAGTTGACGGGGGATGAAACATCGACGGAGGAAACGTGTGTGGTGGTTCAGACGGATGGGTGTGAGACTACGGACGAGGATGGTGAACTGATGGAGGCGGCGCGGGACGGTAAGCAGTCCGTTGACTCCGGACAGGCCGAAGGCGGGGTTGAGCCTGGAAGGATATCTGCGCCCATGGTTCGCGCTGAAGAGGTGGAGCTGGCGGGCGAAGCGCACCCCGTGGCTGCAGGGCAACCGCCGGTTCGCGATGCGCAGGTGGATAATCCGATGCCCAAAGAGCAGGTCCGGACGGAGCCCCAGGTGAACCCGGTGGAAGCAAAAGAGGCTCCGCCGTCTGCGTCAGTCCCTGCCGGGACGGGAAAAACGGTTTTTGCCGATAGCGTTGTTGAACAACCTTTGCATCACACGCAAACCGCCGACACGCCCTCGCAGGAAAAGGTTACATCACAGCCTGCCGTACAGGAACAGGGGGCGCAGCCGACCCGGCAGACGCCGGAAGAATCGGGTGTTGAGCCTTCGGAAACAACCGTCGCGCAGAAATCGGCGCCTGAGGCGCGGGAGCAACCGGTCGCGCCGCATGTCGTTGATAAACCGGTGTCCGGAGAGTCCGGGAAAAATGACGTCGCCGTGGATACACAAACCAAAGCGCCACAATCTGAAGGCGCTGGAGTGGCGGCACAGCCCACCGGGCAGCAAGCCAAACCTTCCGGAGTGGCCGCACCGGTGGAGGAGCCGTCGGCGAGCGGGATGCAACCCGGAACAGCGGAGCAGGTGGAAAAGCAAACGCCGGTGACTGAGTCTGTAATACGGGAGACCGCCGGGATGCAGCAGGATTCCTCCGCGTCCGTTACACGCAAAGAGGCGCCGGAGGATTTATCGACCGGGCCTGCGCTGAAGGAGCCACCCGTGGTGACGGGGAAAAGCGGCGCCATCGACTCCCCGCGCGCCGGGCGCGCGCCCGCGGTGAAGGTGGTGGAGGTTTCCGCGGGCGAACCACAGGTCAAGCAGCAACCCGTTGTGCACATGGGGGCATCCGTTAAACCGGTTGTTGCCGAGTCCGGAGGTACACCCCTGATGGTTGCCCAAGCGGAACAACCGGTTCCGTTTGTCGCTCCTGAAATCAATCAGGACAGGGCGCGGGGCGCGTCATCGGAACTTGTGGAAGAGGAGGTTGAATCGCTCGAATCCGAAAAAGGCGTCGATCCCGAGTCCGCTATTCTCAGTGTTGACAAACAGGCAATTTTGACCCGTACCGGCAATGATGACCGGGGTATGGAAGATGCTTACAACCAGGATAAACGTTCTTTGGAAACAGAAATAGCGGCGGAAAGCGCCGGGACCCCGATACGGGCTGAAGGGATAAACCGTTCCTTTGGGAGCATCCTGTCCCAGCAGGCGGCCCCGCCCGATGTAACAACGCGGGTGGTGCAGATTCAGGACCTGATGGCCCGGTTTGACGACCATGTTTTGAGCATGACCGGCGCTCCGGGGGATCGGACGATGAATATCATCCTGGAACCGCGGAGTCTGGGCAAGATTACACTGCGTTGCCGGGAAGAAGGCGCGGAGATGGCCGTTGAGCTGGTGGCCGGGCGCGCGGGCGTCAGCGCCCTGCTGCGTCAGCAGGAAAGTGCCCTGCGTGATGTGTTGCAGCAGAACGGGTATCAACTGACCCAGTTTGACGTGCGCAGCGAGGGGGACCGGCAGGATGACAGGCCGTCCTCCTGGGCGGATGATGTGGGGGATGAAGCCTCGCCGCTGGATTCGATTTTTGGAGAGGACCCGGACGAAGACGTACTGGAGACGCTTCAACCGGCACGCGGCCGTCGTGACGGCATATGGGTCGTCGCTTAAGGATTTATGATAATGACAAATAGACAACAGGACAGAGATGGAGGCGTAAGCCATGGAAGCAAGTGAAGTAGCCGCATCAAACGGGTTTGATTACGAAGGTCTTGGAGCGCCCTTTGATCCGTCCACGGCCGCGCCGGGCACGGTCCGACCGGAGGACATCGGGCTTTCAACCGGCGCCGCTGGCGGGACGCTGGGCAAAAACGAGTTCCTGGAACTGTTGACCACGCAGTTGACCAACCAGGATCCCCTGGAACCGGTCGATAATACGGAAATGATCGCCCAGTTGGCCCAGTTCAG
>RZZM01000575.1 GCA_009929845.1 Spartobacteria bacterium | reverse complement strand
GACTGCGACGCGCCCACCGGGCGCAGCCCATAGTCCGTGCCGTTGGCTTGTTCGGCCATCATGCGGTCAAGCACGGGCACATCCTCACTGTTGTATATCTGGATGCGCGGACTTCGGTCCGGATTCGGGCTGGGCAGCCGGTCCCCGTTGCTGAGATAAATCCCGTTGGTTACCCCGCCGGTCCCCACGCGCACCGGGGTTCCGGTCAGGCGCACGTTATCCAGAAAACACACATAGGGGGTATTGGCATTCAGGTGTTTGGCGTTCAGTGTGAACCCGGTTACCCTCGACCAGTCAATCGCCGTGCCCGGCCAGGGTGGATTAGAAGTAATGTCGCTCAATCGCGTTTTGAAGGTCTGATATCCGCCAAAGTTGGTGTAGGTCATATGGCGAATCTTCTTCCCGTTGCTGGCATCCAGCATGGACAACTCGATGGCCGCATCCACGGTTCCACCTTGATTGGTGTCCTGCAAGCACAGGTCCATGCTCAGCCAGATATTGGACCGGAGACTCAACGAGGAAAAGTCATTGGTTTGTCCCAGGCTGAAATAGTAGCTGTGCCCGCTCCAGGCGGGCGCCGCCGTCGACTTGGCCTGAAGCACCAGGAAAGAGGCCTGTTTACCGTGTGTCACGGGTTCGTTGCCGACACCTTGATCCCACCAGAGAGGGGTATTGGCAAAGCTTCCCCACAACCAGACTTCCATCGGGGCATCATTAGTAAACCAGGGCGAGTTATTGCCCGGCACACGGTCTTCAAAACTGTCGATGAAATCATCCGTAATCGGTTCCGCCACTAAGAGTGCCCGCCACCAGTTATTGCTCTGCGCCGTCGGTGGCGTGGTCACATTGAACGTGTATTGATCCGTGCCCCGGGTGGTTATCACATTGGTTGCCATAAGCGCATTGGTCTGCGCATCCATCAGCTCCAATACGATGCTGTAGCTTTGCTTGACATCATCGTTGTCCGACAAGGGCCATTGCCGCGCGCGGTTGATGGGGCATTCCCCCTCCTCTTCCAGATATGACGGGATATCCTGCCATTCGATGGTAATTTCATAGGGGGTCGAAGGCTGCACATGGGCGGGCACGGAGACGGGCCGCACCGACCAGTAAAGTTCCACGGGAATCTCTGTTCGGCAGTGCCGCTCGCCCATATCCTCGCACCAGGCGGCGAACACATAGCTGCCGCCATCAAGGGAGGAGATATAATTGGTGTCGTTCAGGTCAGCAGAGGGAATCGGCACCTTGGTCCAGAGCGTGCCGTTGCCGGGGGCCACCCAGTTACTCTGCGAAACGCCATACTCGATGTAGCTTCCATCCGGCAGCACCCGCTCGAATGCGACGCGCACGTTCTCCCAGTCCCATTCATCCGGAATGTCATACCCGACATTCACCGCCTGCCACTCCGGACTCGGATAGACACGGGACGGCGCGCTCCACTGACCGTTTTCAAACCAGATCTTTCCCTTGTTGGCGCTGATGATCGAGGTATCCCCGCCCGGTTCTGAATCATAGAGATACAGCAGCAGAAATTCATCACCCGCAATCGAAACCGTAATCTCATCGCCCGCCGGGTTCGCTACAATCCCGCCCCGCGTCAGATTTTCCACCTTCTTTCCATTCAGCAGGGTCGGCGCATGCACCACCAGGTTGGTGACCGGGTGGTCCGGACCGTTCATATTCAGCAGCGACAACAGAACGGTTCCATTTGAACAGGTCCTGTAGTCCGGCAAGACATACCGCGCATACGTGGATCCGGAGAGCTTGATGACGGGGTCCATGTTAAAGTTATCCTTGAGGACAGCGTCAATAATCATTGTGCGTACATCCCAGGTGAATTCCCAATAGGGGGAATCTTCCGTATCGGACATCTCATCGCCAATGGCAAAGGAGGCGAAGGCGGCAGCGGCCGCGCCGTGCTGCTTAACGGAAATCGCCGGCATCGGCTCATGGAGGTTGGTCACCCCGGTGTGCGTGGCGATGATCGTCGCGTCCACGTTGGTAATGCCGTGCCAGATTTTCCATGTTTTCATGGAGAAATTCGTATTCAAGAGCCCCTGGTTGGTGACCACTGTGACATGCAGGCGCCGATAGTCGTCATAATTATTGAAGGCCGCGCCGGACTCGAATCCCGGGGTGGCATTGGAAACATTCAGGCCGAAAATGGATTGAATCGTCGCGTACCAATCCGTATTCGACCCGTAATAGGAATTATATTGTCCCGGCAGGTC
>RZZM01000163.1 GCA_009929845.1 Spartobacteria bacterium | reverse complement strand
GAAAAACGGTGCGAAAAGTTTCCAATGATTGGAAAAACGGTGCGAAAAGTTTCCAATGATTGGAAAAACGGTGCGAAAAGTTTCCAATGATTGGAAAAAGCCGATATTTATGTTTCTGTTGTGAGTAGAATGCGTTCGAGGTCGTCGAGCGAGATGCCGAGTTCGGCGGCGGTGCGGGGGCGGTCTTCACCACAGTAGTGCAGGACTTTCAGGGCGTGTTCGCGTTCGATGTCGGCGAGTTTGCGCGGGTGGAAGTCGGCGGAGGTGGCGAGGCGTTCACGCCATTCGGGAGCGAGGGAGTGCAGTGAAAGGGCGAGTCCCTCCTCGTTGGAAACCGCGTGCGCGACAATGGCGTGCAGCTCATGCAGGTTGCCTGGGAAATCATATTCGGTGAGCGCGGCGACAAATTCCGGATCGAGGCCGGCGATCTTCTTCCCCTGCTTGTGGGCTTCCCGTTCGAGAAAATATTTTGTGAGCAGCGGGATATCCTGACGTCGTTCGCGCAGGGACGGCAAATGCAGCGAGTTGATGGCCAGGTGATAGAGCAGCTCACGGGTGAACCGTCCGCTGTATTCATCCGCGGTGAGGTCATGCGTGGAGGTGGCAATCAGCCGCACATTGACCTTGCGCAGTTCGGTGGACTTTTCGCGGTAGTAGTTGCCGGTCTGCAAAAAGCGTAACAATCGCACCTGAAGGGGCAGGCTGAGGTATTCGACTTCATCCAGAAACAGCGTGCCCCCGTCCGCCTGCTCCAGAAAGCCGGGGCTTTCATCAGAGTCGCGCCATCCGCGCGCCTGGCCGAAAAGCGCGGAGGGCATCTGGCCGGCTTGCACATGATCGAGGTGAAAAACCACATAGGGGCCCTGCCGGTGCGAACCGGCCTGATGAATGGCGCGCGCGAGCAGGCCGCGGCCCGTGCCGCGTTCGCCCCAGATGAAAACGCTGACGTCCGCGCCGGCCATCTGCTCGGCCTCGTGCAACACCCGGACCATCGCGGGATCCTGCGTCGGAAAATGATCAAATGCGGCCTGGTGCTTGAGGTCCTCGCGCGAGAGTTCCGCCGGGAGGCGATCAATGGTTTGATCGACCGCGCTCTGCTGCAGGGCGGCCGCCAGCACCTCAAGGAGTTTTTCGTCGTCAATGGGTTTGATCAGGTAATCGAAGGCGCCGAGTTTCATGGCTTTGACCGCGAGGTCCACGTCATTGACCCCGGTCAGAATGACCACCGGAATATTCAGCTCGAGGGTAGAGACGTCCTCAAGGATTTCCATGCCGCTGACATATGGCATGTCCATATCCAGCAAGATGAGGTCAAAGGCGCCCTCCTCGAGCATGGCGGCCACGTTACGGGAGTCGTTGACAACCGTGGTGTCGTACAATTCGGTCTGGGCCAGAATCACCATGAACGAATTGGTCACGGCGGTATCGTCATCAATCATGAGGATACGTTTCATCATCCGGCCTCTTCGGTGTCATTGGTTGACCTGTGTATGTTGTCCGCGGGGTGTGGTTTCGCGGGCGCCGGAATACGGATGCGAAAGAGCGTGCCATGTTCGGGTTGACTGTTAACCTGGATGACGCCGCCGTGTTCTTCTATGATCTTGTAGGAGATGGCCAGCCCGAGTCCGGTGCCGCCTTTGGCGCGTTTGGTTGTGAAGAACGGATCAAAAATCTGCCGGGCCACCTTGTCGCTCATGCCCTTGCCGTTGTCCTCCACCTCGATGAGCACCTCTTCACCGCTGTGCCGACTGCGTATGGTGACCTGTCCGCGACGGTCCTCGGGAATGGACTGTCCGGCATTGACCAGCAGATTGATCAGGACCTGCTCGATCTTCTGGGCATTGCCGCTGAAGGGCGGTATATTATCGCCGAGGTCCATTTCGATATCGGCGTGCTTGTGCACCTCGTTGTGTACCAGGCGCACACAGGCCTCGAGCAGGGAATTGATCTCGACATCATCCACGAGCAGGCCGTCGTCCTGCCGGACAAATCCCCGCAGGCCATCCACGATATGCTTGATCCGTTCGGTGCCGTGCGCCATATCGTCGACGAGTGTCAGAATATGCTCGCGAAAAAAATCGTATTTCAGGCGTGCCACCTTGAGGTCCGGATGTTGCGCATAATAGGCGTCGGCGATGGGCAGCAGGTCTTCGAGCGCCTGGCGGACGATTTTAACGTTGCCCCGGATGAACTGGTTGGGGTTGTTGATTTCATGGCCGATGCCGCTGACCAGTTTTCCCAGCGCGGCCATTTTGTCCGCCTGTTGGATTTGCTGTTCATAGCTTTTTTCGAGGGTCACATCGCGGTAGTACTCGATGATGCCCTCGACCTCGTGCTGTGGATTAAAGACCGGGGTGGCCTGCACCTCGAAGTACTTATCTCCGTGCTGGAGGGTGGTGGTAATGGCCGTCTTTTCGCGGATCATGCGGGCCAGCCGACAGTCCGCGCAGGGCCCGTTGCTGTCAAAAAAAGTAGCATAGCATTTGCCGTGGGGGGCGACCTGGGCGCGATTGGTCATAATGACATTGTGGTCACGATCGATCAGCGCCACCATGCCCGGCACCGCCTGGAACATTGTTTCCAGGCGCAGGCGGGCCTCTTCCCAATCATGATTCACGCGGTTCAGGCAGGCATTGACCGTTTGGAGCTTGAGGCTTTGTTCCTTAACCTCGCGCGAACGACCGTCGATCTCCTGCTTGAGTTTATCGAGGCGACGGCGGGTGCGCGCCTCTTCTTCCTGGGTGTCGAGCAGCCGGTCGGAGAGTTCCTTCTGTTCCAGGGTCAGGATGATCATACGCCCGATCTGATCGAGCATCTTCTGTTCCTCGGGCAGGAGGGCGCGGACGTCGTTCATGTATCCGACGCATATTTCGCCGATGGGGTTTTCGCGGATAACCAACTGCACGCGAAGGCATTTTTTTGAAAGCGGTTTGCGTCCGTAGGAAGTGCCCTGGTACTCGGCATAGACCACGGTTTCGGCGGGCCAGCTCATGCCACGCGCCAGGAAATCCGGCAGCTTTGAAAAAAAATCGTCGATGGAATCCGAAGCGCGCATCCATTCGGCCACCGAATAGATGCAGGCGAGTTCCTTGATACGTTCATTTTTTTCCCAATCTGAAACCTTGCCGATCGATTCGATCTGGGAACCGAAAAACAGCGTAACGGGTCCGCTGGTTGTCTGTGTGAATGTGCTCTTGAGGGGCAACGAACAGGCGCCCTCCCCGCGGGCGGAAAAAATGGCGGCGGCCCGGTGTCCGTTGCGCGCCAGTTCCATGGCGTCGCGGAACGACGTCAGCGAGGATTCGCTGAGCACCTCGGCCAGCGGTTGCCCTTCCACAAATGCGCGCGTGGGAAAACAGGCGCGCTGCAATTGGCCACTGGCATGCAGGATACGTTCCCGGCTGTCCACGACCAGCAGGCAGTCGAAGTTGTTCTCAATAAATGCGTAAAGGTCTTCCCTTTTTATCATTGTTTTCCACACGGCCGCACACGGCGTACGCGGCCTATGTTGTCCTGAACCGTTCTTTGCCGATGTTGCGGATGTCCCATTTGTAGCGTTCGATTTCACGCAATGGCGCCGGTTGCGGCGTGGCCGGGCCTGACACCTCCGCGTCCACGAGCCGGACGTTATTTGTCCGAGGGCGGGGCTCGCCAGTGTTCCAGTAGAAGGGCCTCCGTTCGCCCATGCCGTCCGTAATTTTCGCGGCGATATCCCCGCTCAAAGCGTCCAGGCCGCCGTCCGTGACCGGCATCCCCAGGCGCCGCGCCATATCGGCAAGCACCTGCCATCCGGCGGCGGGCGCCGGAGAGTCTACCCCCGCGGGGAACGTAATGACCCGGCCCTCAAAGGAACAACGTGTGCCGGGGGTTTCAAGCAAGGTGGGCATGGGCAGCGCGGCGTCGGCCAGACGAACGGTCTCCGTCTCGGTCCAGTCCATGACCGCAAGGAATTCGGTATTGCGGAAACAGGCGGCGGTGGCGTCCTGGCTCAGGGGGTCTTCGCCGATGATCAGGGCGGCGCGTATGCGTCCGTCCTTCAGCGCCTGACGGAAGGCCTCGACAGTCGCGGCCCCGCCGACTTCGCCCGTCGGTTGCCCGCCGATGGCCCACAGCGGATGCGCGCCCATCAGGTCCATGCCCATCAGGTTGGATTGCGCGGCCGGCAGCAACAGATCGGCGTCGCGTCCCGTGGCGCGCAAAATAATCAGCAGGTTGGCCAGCATTTCGAGGTCGCCCGCCGCGCGGTCGTTGGCGCGGTCGATGCCGTGCACAATGACCACCCGCCGCGCCGCGCCGATCCGTTCCACGGCGGCCAGGAGGTCCTTTTTGTCGACGCCGGTCTGTTCGAGGATGCGCTGGATATCCGCGGGGGTACCATCAAAGAGCGCCGACGCGCCCGGCAGGGCCGCCACCTGTGTTTTATCCCAGGCGCCGCCCTCGTAAAGCAGTTTCAGCAGGCCCTTCCAGAGATGCCCGGCCCGGCCTCGCATCGGGTCCAGGATGATATCGGCCAGCGATTGCTCGCCGTCATCAGGCGCGGAGTTGACCATCAGCAACCCGGCTCCGCCCCGCACCGCGCGCAAAACATCGGCGGAGAGCACAAGCTGATCGGCTTCGAGATTGGTGTTATTACAGATGATCAAATCGGCTTCCTGAAGCGCGCTTCGGTCAGCGGTGGAGGCCGTGTACCCGAGCTGGGCGTCGAGGCGGCCCGGGATGTAGCCGGATTCAAGGGCGGAAAGCGACCCGATCTGGTTGGTCCCCAGGCCTTCCCGCGCCATGCGCGCGGCCAGGTACAGTTCTTCGTTGGTCAGGTCCGGCGCGACCAGCACGGCGACGGCGTCCGGGCCATGCGTGCGCGCTGTTTCGCGCAGGGCGTCGACAATCCGCGCGCAGGCGTCGTCGAGACCGGCCTGGTGGCGTTGTCCGTCCTCGCGCAGGTAGGCGTGGACCAACCGTTTGTGCGTCACAAAAAGTTCTGGACCGAAGCGTCCGTAGCGGCAGAGGTAGTCGCCGGCTTTGCCTGAGGGCTCCACGTAAAACCGGTCGGTCCCGAATCCGCGGATGGAAATCTCACACCCCAGCGAACAGAACGCGCAATAGCTTTTGGCGTCGCGCGTGGCCAGGCTCGCGCGACCGGGAAACGCGTACTTGACGGTCAGCGCGCCGGTGGGGCACTGATCGACACAGTTGCCGCAGCTCACACAATGGGTTTCCGCGAGCGGGTCGTTCATGGCGGGCCGCATTTCGGTGCGGAAACCGCGCCCCACCAGGCCCAGCGCGGACTGCGGCAGGACGCGCGCGCAGGTACGGATGCAGCGCGCGCACAAAATACATTTGTTGGGATCATAGACAATGTAGGGATGGCGCTCGTCGACCTTGTGCTTGCGCACATGGCCCTTGAACCGTTCCATGTCCACATCGTATTGCCCGGCGTAGCGGCGCAGGTCGCATTCGTCGTACTTGACACACCCACAGGAAAGACACCGGACGCACTCGTGATTTTTGTCCTGCGTTTCAAACCCGGCGGAGACTTCCACGAAACGGCCGGCGCGTTCGTCGATATCGATATTCCGCGCCTCGTGCCGGGGGCTTTCCCGGACGTCGCCCAGGTCGGCGGGTTCGGGCCGCGCCCAGAAGGCCTTGGTCACGACAAAGGGGTGTTTGGGGATGGGTTCCCCGCTCAGGTGGGCGTGGATGGCATCCGCCGCGCGCCGTCCATCCCGGACGGCGTCGATCACAACCGTCGGCCCGTCATCCACGGCATCGCCTCCCGCGAAGACGCCCTCGATGGAGGTCTGCATGGTCGCCGTATCCACCTTCAGGGTCTTCCAGTCGGTCAACGCAAGCTCATTTCCTTCGGTCTGGAGCAGCCCGTCCAGTACCGGGGCCTGGCCGATAGCGGAAACCACCATTCGGCAAGCCACTTCAAAGTCGGAATCTTCCATGGGAATGGGGCGTCGCCGGCCCGAGGCATCAGGCTCACCCAGGCGCATGCGGATGCAACGCACTCCCGCCAGCGCGCCGTCGCGCAAAATCAGTTCGGCGGGCGCGGCCAGCTCCATGATCTCGATACCCTCTTCCAGCGCGTCCTCGATTTCGACGGAATCGGCGGGCATCTCGGCCTTGGTGCGCCGGTAAAGGATAATCACCTTGTCCGCGCCCAACCGCCAGGCGGTACGGGCCACGTCGATGGCGGTGTTGCCGCCGCCCACCACGGTCACGATGCCCTCGACCGGCGTGGGGTCCTCCGCTTTTTCGCGCAGGAAGTCCACCCCCATCACCACGCCGGGGGTGGTGTGTTCGCCGTCCACACGCATGGGTTTGCCCGCCCACGCGCCGGGCGCGAGGAAGAGCGCGGCATGTCGTTCCCGCAACTCCGCAAGCGATACGTCCCTGCCCACGCGCACGCCGGTCTTCAGCTCAGCGCCCGCCTGACAGATATAGTCAATTTCCTTGTCAAGCACATCGTCCGGCAACCGGTAAGCCGGAATGCCGTAGCGCAGCATACCGCCTCCCCTGGGCATGGCCTCGTACATCACCGGACGATAACCCTTGCGTCCGAGGAACCAGGCGGCAGTCAGCCCCGCCGGTCCGCTGCCGATGATGCCGACCGTCTGTCCGCGATCCGCTTCACGCACGGGAGGCTGGTCATAGGCCCCCGGCAGATCGGAGACAAACCGTTTGACGGCATTGATGTTCACCGGCTGGTCGACGTCGTTGCGCCTGCACTCCAGTTCGCATTTGCGGACACAGACCCGTCCGCAGGCCGACGGCAGCGGATTGGCCTCGCGAATCAGGTCCACGGCCTGCTGGTAGAGGCCCATCGCGGCCAACGCAAGATAGCCCTGGCAATCCACGCCCGCCGGACAGGCCAGGCTGCAGGGCGAGACGCAATCAGCGTAGTGATTGGACAGCAAAAGTTCCAGGGCGGTTCTTCGCGAAGCGCGGATGCGCTCGCTGTTGGTGGTGACCTCCATACCCTCCGCGATACGCGTCGCGCAGGAGGGCACCAGGGTTGGACGTCCTTTCACCTCGACCACACATACAAAACAGGAGCCATAGGGTTCCAGGTCCTCCGCATGGCACAGGGAGGGAATATCATCCAGGTTCTGCTCGCGCACCACCTCAAGGATCGTCTGGCCGGTACGGCCCTCGATGTCCTGTCCGTTGATTTTGAGTTTTACGACTGTCATGAACGATTCTCCTTAACCCTTGAAAATGGCGCCAAAATTACACGAGGAAAGACACTTGCCGCACTTGACGCATACCTGGGTATCGATGACATGCGGCGCGCGCGGCTGGCCGGAAATAGCTTGTACGGGACATTGCTTGGCGCAGAGCGTGCAGCCGGTGCATTTATCGGGATCGATAAAGAAATCCACCAGGGCGTTGCAGACGCCCGCCGGACAGGTATGGTCCCTGATGTGCGCGTCGTATTCATCCCGGTAATAGCGCATGGTGGTCAACACGGGATTGGGCGCGGTTTGTCCGAGCCCGCAGAGGCTGGCCTCCTTGATCTGCCCGGCCAGGAGCAGCAGCTTGTCCGGGTCCGCGGGGTCCCCTTCGCCGCACGTTATCCGCTCGAGGATTTCGAGCATGCGCAACGTGCCAATCCGGCAGAAGGTGCATTTTCCGCAGGACTCCTGCTGGGTGAAATTCAGGAAATAGCGCGCGATCTCGACCATGCAGCTCGTGTCGTCGAGGACGATCATGCCGCCGGAGCCCATAATGGCGCCGGTGGCGGGGATGCTTTCAAAATCGACGTGGGTATCTTCCAGCGCCGCGGGGATGCAGCCGCCCGATGGCCCGCCCATCTGCACGGCCTTGAAGGTGCGTCCGTCCTTGATGCCGCCGCCGATCCGGTGCACAAGCTCACGGATGGTCGTGCCCATCGGAACCTCGACCAGTCCGCCGCGGACGACCTTTCCGGCCAGGGCGAAGACCTTGGTGCCGCGGCTCTTTTCCGTGCCCAGTTCCGCATAGCGTTCCGCGCCGTGCCGGATGATCCAGGGCACATTGGCATAGGTCTCGACATTGTTGTTATTGGTGGGTTGCTGCCACAAGCCCTTTTCGGCGGGAAAGGGCGGACGGATACGCGGCATGCCGCGTTGCCCTTCGATCGAGGCGAATAGCGCCGTTTCCTCGCCGCAGACAAAGGCCCCGGCGCCCTGCTTGATTTTGATATCAAAACTGAAGTCCGTGCCCATGATGTTTTGGCCCAGAAACCCCGCCGCGCGCGCGGCATCCAGGGCCAGGTACAACCGGTGCAGGGCCAGCGGATATTCCGCGCGACAATAGATGTAGCCGTGCGTCCCGCCGATGGCCGCGGCGCAGATGGCCATGCCTTCGAGCACCGCATGCGGATCGCTCTCCAGCACCGAGCGGTCCATGAAGGCCCCCGGGTCCCCCTCGTCGGCATTGCAAATTACAAATTTTTTCTCGCCCTGGTTGGCCGCCGCAAATGACCATTTCAAGCCGGTGGAAAAACCCGCCCCGCCCCGCCCGCGCAGGCCGGAATCCTTGACGGTCTGGAGGATGCCTTCCGGACGCATCTCGGTCAACGCCCGGCGCAGCGCCTTGTAGCCGTCCACCGCCAGGTAGTCATCCATGGATTCAGGATCAATGAGCCCGCAATGCCGCAATACAATGCGCTGCTGCAATGCCAGGAAATCCTTCTCTTCCCCGCCCCGCGTCCCATCCGCCATTTCCGAATAGACCACGCTGACCGCTTCAGGGATGCGGTCCGTCAGCACATGCGCCTCAAAAATGCGGCCCATTTTTTCCGCGTCCACATCCCCGTAAATCCAGCGGTTGCCCCCGTCACGAATCTCCACCAGGGGCTCCCGGTAGCACATGCCGATACATCCTGTGATCCCCGGCGCACAGACGTCCGGATGGTCTTCAACCAGCGCCTGCAGACGTTCATGCACGGGGCGCGCCCCCGCGGACAATCCGCAGGTACCCATTCCAACAATAACTTTTTTCATCGTTTCATCCTTCAACGCGGGCCGTGCGGGCCGCGCATCAATTCCCTGTCCCGGCGGACGCGTCGGTGGTGGCCGCCTTTTCGTTCCGGCGGATGCCGCGTAAAATTTTCCGGACGGAGGCCGGGGTCAGCTTACCGTGTGTATCGTCGTTGATCATGATCACCGGCGCCAGCGAGCAACAGCCGATGCAGGCCACCGTGAAGAGCGTGAACAAGCCGTCCGCGGTGGTGTCGCCGACTTCAATGCCCAGTTCGTCCTCGACCGCTTCAAGGATCACCTTTGAACCGGCCACATGGCAGGCCGTGCCCACGCACACACGGATCACATGGCGGCCGATCGGTTGCAGGCGGAACTGGTTGTAAAAGGTGATCACCCCGTAGACTTCCGACTCGGGGATGCCCGTCGCGTCGGCGATATAGCGCATGGCGCGGCGCGGGATGTAGCCAAAATGGTCCTGCGCCGATTGCAGGAGGGGGATCAATTCGCCGGGGGCGCCGTCATAGCGCCACAGCCGGTAGGTGAATTTCTGCTCTTCGTTTTTCATGGCGCTCCGTGTTTCCGTGGGGGGCCGGACGTTTTTTGCGCACGCTCCGCTTCGCGTCCGGCAATGACCCTTAATTCTCCATCAATTTGATGACCTTCGCCTCGCGCACCCGCAGGACCCCGTCCATCGCGCTGAGTTTGTCGATGATGCGCCGCGTGGTATTGCCGGAATCCGGCGCCTGAATCATGCCCACCAGTTGCCGCCCGCCGTCGATGACATCACAGAACAGCACCTCATCAATAAAAAAGACCGTCGTAAAAATCTGTTGAAGCGCGTCTTTTTCGACATCCATAATCACATAACTGCTGGTCCCGGTGTGTCGGCCCACGCCCTCCTGGGCCTGACGTTTGACCTCGCTCTCGTAGATATGGATGAACTCATCCACATCCCGATCCAGCCGGGGCCGCTCGATCGGCGATTCCGACACCACCTCGATGCCCGGCACCGCGCTCACGCGGTCAAACAACCGTTGTATGCCCTCCTGCGAGCCCGCCTGCCCCAAAATAATGATATCCACATCGCCCCGCACCGCCTCGCAGGATTGGATGCCTTCCATTTCGTAAAGCTGGGTAAAAATCTCCAGACTGCGGTCCGCGTCCGTGATACGCACCGTCAGGTAGGCGCTGACCGACTCGCGGATAGCGTCAGCCGTCACCGGGGCGGCGGTCGGCTGCCCCTGGTCGGTAGCGCCCGGCGTCAGCTCTTCCATAGCCGCGATGAGGTCGGGGATATCAAACGGTTTATCCAGGTAACCCGTATTCAACTCCGCCAGCGCCGTGAATTTCAATTGTTCATCGCCGAATCCGGTAATGACCAGCACGGGCAACTGGGGATGCTGGTTTTTTATGACCTTCAGGATTTTCAGCCCGTCGATATCCGGCATAAAGATATCCGTAATCAGATAATCAAAAGGCAGCCCCTTTTCGTGCGCCGCATTCAGCTCATGCACCGCGGAAATACCGTCGGGGCACGCGACCACATGGTACTCCTCCTGCATCAACCCTACACTCAAATTCCGACGGATTTCCGCCTCGTCATCAATCACCAGAACGCGACCTTTCACCGACAACTCCTCTTTTACTTCTGCTGGATAGTTCATTCTCCGGCAAACCGCGCACCGCGCACGGGCATACCGGACCTTGTGACAGTCGCCGCAACCTACCTGAAAATCCCCCCCGC
>RZZM01000574.1 GCA_009929845.1 Spartobacteria bacterium | reverse complement strand
GGGTCAGGCCTTTGTCGGTTTTCAGTTGCCCGTACTCAAGGATCGGCGCATCGGATTCGCGTCCATACGTGATCTGCCAGGCGACCGTATCCGCCAGGAGCGTCAGGATATTCTCGAAGCGCAGGAAATGCGTGTCGATTTCATGGGCCCGGATGTCAGTCTCCGACTGAAAACGCACAAAACGGCTTTCGCGCACCCGCGATTCCTGCAGGGCGCTTTTCTGGCGGTAGAGGCTCCAACTGGCGGACAGCGCCAGCATGGCGATAATGCTGACCACCGAGAGCAGGGTCGTCATCCGGTGGCGCGCCATGAAGCGTATGGAGCGCTGCAGGAGGTTTTCAGGAAACGCCGACACTTCCTGGCCGCGCACAAACCGGCGGATATCTTCCGCCAGGTCAGCAACATGGGCGTATCGGTCCGCGGGCTCGCAGGCCGTCGCCTTCTGGATCACGGCCTTCAAGGGGGGCGGAATCCTGCTGCCGCGCGCGCGGAAAACAATCGGCTGCAGTTGGCCTTTCGACGCGCTCTTGAGCACATCGTCGACCCGCTCGCCCTCCAGGGCCTTGTTCAGGGTCACCAGCTCAAACAGGATCAGGCCCAGGACATAAAGGTCGCTGCGTTCATCCAGGAGGTCGCCCCGGCCCTGCGCCTGCTCCGGCGACATATAGCGAGGCGTCCCGACGACGTGCCCGACGCGTGTGCGCTCCACATGGGCCGCTTCCAGGCCCTCCCCGCCGGATTCCTGCCAGAGGGTCTCCCCCTGCTCCTTCTTTTCCATCAGCCGCGCGATCCCCCAATCCATCACATACACTTCCCCGAACGCGCCCAGCATGATGTTGGCCGGTTTGAGATCGCGATGGATCACCCCCCGATTGTGCGCATAGCTCATGGCATCACAAACACGCAGCAGAATATCCAGCCGGTCCGCCAGCGGAAACCGACGGTTGAATTGCTGCAGCCCTTCAAATTCCAGGCAATCAAGCATCTGGTGGATCACATCCTTGAGCGTGTGGCCCTGGATGAGCTTCATGGCAAAGGAAACATTCCCGTCGGGATCAATCTCCAGACTGTATACAGGTATAATATTCGGATGATCCAACTGCGCGGTGACCTGCGCCTCGGTAATGAAACGTTTCATCACGGGCGTGGATTTGTGTTCACGTTTCAGGACTTTGATGGCGACCTTGCGACGCAGGTCGCGGTCGCGCCCCAAAACAATTTCCCCCATCGCCCCCTCCGCAATGACGTCATACAGGTCATAGCGGATGGACTCCATGTAGGAACTGCTGCCGGTTTCGCCGGTCACTTCCACGCCGGTCAATCCATGGGCGCCAGCAAACGTATTTTCATCAATGTGTTTGTTGTCGCGCAGGTAGGACAGGTACCGGTCGTACGAAGATTCCCCCGTCGACTCCTGGAAATGCGTAAACGTCTCTTCCACATCCACCGGCACTTCCTTGTGTTTAAGAAAGTGCCGCAGTTTATCCAAATCTTTTTTCGGGTCTGACGCCATGGAGAGACTCTAACTACAGACGCCCGAAATATCAAATACTTTATCTGAAAGGGAATAGCGACCCCAGTGAAATGCACGACAAACTCACCGCCATTTGTCGCCCAGCCGTGAGCGAAACATACGCGGCTCGCCGTGCGCAACAGGCTAAAGTCTGTACAACGAACGGGCAGGCTGACGCCTGAGGAACCAATCTCTTCCACCGCTTGCGTTTCACTTTGTCGAAAGCTCGCCCATGCGCCTGGAAAAAGCGCATCATTGCGTGGGCGGCGGATTGGCGGGGGGGACGTAGCGGTAGAATTCGCGGCGGACCTGACGGACCTTTTCCGTGCCATCCGGTTGACGAATCGTCAGGGTCACAACACTACCGGCCGGGCCGCGAATGGCCGCGGAGATTTCGCCGAGGTGACTGAAGTCCGAAACCAGGCGTCCGTCGATAGCCACCACCTTGTCCCCGACCTGCAACCCGCATTTTGCCGCGGGCGCGGCATCGGAAATCGGTCGTACCCATACCCCGTCCCCCTCCTGGCTCAATTCGATGCGCGCGCCGATGCCCGAATACTGCAGGGGCCGGTCGGTGTGGGTGGCCAGCCGTTGCTCCAACTGCCGGGACTGCACCACCTGCGTGCGGATTTGCCGTTGTTTGGTGGAATAATCCACCGCGGTGGTCGTGGCGATGGTCTCGATATAATACTCGCCGGTGGCTGGGTCTTCGGCATAGGTGATGACCGA
>RZZM01000573.1 GCA_009929845.1 Spartobacteria bacterium | reverse complement strand
GCAGCAATCTTGCTGCGCCATTCGGCAAACTGACGGCGATACACCTCCGCATCCCGGCTCGTGGGCATCTTCCAGCGCACCATCAGAAACCGCGCCTCCAGCGTAAGCCCATCCCATACCCCGCCGCGGTCGCGCACAAACCGCTCCAACTGGCGCGCATGCGTGCCCGAGAACAGCATGGTGTTTAGACGGCTACTCACCTCGTAGGCACTGTTATCCGCGCCATCGCGTATTTCCATCGTTGGAAGCCCCAACTTCTGCACATGGATGATCCCCAAATCCTGCACTACGTTGAATTTCTCCTGCCTGAGCACCCCCAACAGCGGATTATCGGTCTCCACCAGCGCAAAACACACCGATGCCAACATGCACACGATCAAACCCGCAACCAATCCTGTCCTTAGCATCGCTCTTTCCTTCACGACCAAAAATATCACCAATACCACGATGCATACCCCATTTTACGCAACAAGACCAGCATGTTCTGGCTTGAGCTGCGTACTTCGTGCGATTCGTGATCAAAAACACGATGGGCGGCAAGGGAAACGATCACGAATCACACGAATGGCACGAATTTCGATGGCGCAACGGAGGGGTGAGCAGGCAGAGGATTGTAAAATCCTGTATATCCTGTACATCCTGTCTAAAAAAACATTCAAAATCCGCCGAAATGGCCAAAAAAGGGCCATTTTTGGGGTTTTCAGCCAAAAAATGGCCCATTTTACCCATTTTTCAGCCTTTTTCACTGAAATCGGCTGTTTTTTACCCATTTTTGGCGCGAAACATGCGAATATCTACATTCATACAAAGGCTCTGCAGAAGTAAACCACCCGATTCGCTGGAGTCCACGGAGTTCACGGAGATACTTGAAGCACCAATCTTTTATCTCTGTGGTACCCGTAGTGTAGCGAAGATAGGCTGGAGGTACGACAGCAACGTAGTGGCAATCTGTGGGCAGACATGCATCACCATCGCTATCCCCCCTGGCCCCGGCGGGACGTTCGCCCGGCATACGCCGTGGCTACCAGCCCCACCGGGGCGCTTTGGTTCGTCTCCGCATCAGCGAAGCACAGGTCATGTCGGATGGGACAAGCGCCCTTTCGCGGTTGTGCTCGCAAGCCGCAGGCCCAGGTTGTTGTTGCGATTGCCAGGCGTGTTCCTGTTACGATTCGCCGAGCGGCAGTTCCTGGCGTTGTTGTACCAACTGCCGCCACGATTCACACGGTTCTCGTCATATTTCAATGTTATCACTCGTATATACATATCATATTCCCATTTCCCATTCCGCGCGAAGCGCGCTCCAACCGGAAGGGCTATCGGCTCACGCCGAGCCCGTTCCGGCTTTTTGTTTTTTGCACAACCGCGATCAAGGGCGCTTAGTCCTCGCAAGCCGCAGGCCCAGCGTGTCGTCGCGACTGCCAGGCGCGTACCTGCTACGATCCGCCGAGCGGCAGTGCCAGGCGTAGCTGTACCAACTGCCGCCACGAAGCACACGGTCCTCGCCCGAACCCGGACCGGACGGATTCGTCACATTACCCGACGGGTAATCACCGTACCAGTCCTGGCACCATTCCCACACGTTTCCGTGCATGTCGTAGAAGCCCCAGGCATTCGCCCTCAGACTGCCTACAGACAGTGTTTTCTTCCGGTATTGGCCCTTGGAACAGCCCGGCATAGGATAATTTCCATCATAGTTCGCGTCCGAGGTGTCCAGACAATCGCCAAAGGCGAATGGTGTAGTCGCACCCGCACGGCAGGCATACTCCCACTCCGCCTCCGTCGGCAGGCGGAAACCGCCATCCGTTACACGACTGTTCAGCTTGCGGATGAACTCCTGGCTGTCCTCCCACGACACCTGCTCCACCGGATTGCGCGTACCCTTGAACTGAGAAGGATTGCTGCCCATCACGCGCTGCCACTGTTCTTGCGTTACCTCATATTTTCCAATCCAAAAACCCTCCGTCAACTTTACCCGATGCTGTGTTTCGTCTTTATCCCTTTTCGCTTCATCTTTCGGGCTGCCCATCATAAACGTCCCCGGCTCTATGTACACCATCTCCAGCTTCACGCCACCGCCCAGGTCAACCACATCCACATCCCCGGACTGTGGACCCGCCGGGTCCGGCCCCCACGCCTCGAGCGTGTCATACACTGATTTGTTCAGCGCAGCAATCTTGCTGCGCCATTCGGCAAACTGACGGCGATACACCTCCGCATCCCGGCTCGTGGGCATCTTCCAGCGC
>RZZM01000572.1 GCA_009929845.1 Spartobacteria bacterium | reverse complement strand
TCAGGTATCACCTTTTCTGCCCGACCTCATGGGATGACGCTATTGCGTCGCTGCGACCTTATATGGTAGCTTATATTTCGTGAAACCCAAACACCGTTGTTCCCGTGCTCTGTCCCTGTATTTTTTTTCCGCGAAGCGGTTCCGTTCAACGACGAGCATCAGGCTCACAATGGGCCGCGTCCGCGCGGCCCATTGTGTAGTCCTGCATGCATTTGTTGGCCGGAATCTATTGTTTGATCTGCCTTCCTGCTTCCGGTTGCACTACTCGTCTCGGTTTTCGGCAGATCTCGTAGCTAGCCCTGTTCAGGCAGATACTTCGCCCAAAACGCCATCCAGTTGCATTTCCTTGAGAATCTTGTCCTGAATGGGCTGGGTCAGGCGGTTCATCTCATCTACGCCCCAAGTTATGCCCACTACCGTGCGGATGGGGCGCTTGCCTGCTGGCATTTCGGCGAGGTTCAGATAGGCATCGACGACCCATTGCGGGTCAGGAGCACCTTCGCCCTGTAGCATTTGGGCGAATTGCGCCCCCATGGCGGCAGGGACGCCGGCAAGTTCGCCGTAGGAAGCGAGCACCTCGCCAAGTGCGGGCGGTTTGCCAGCTCCGAGCAGGCCGGTGCCGAATGGGCCGGGCTCAACAATGGCGATGTCCACACCAAAGGGTGCCACCTCGTAGCGCAGGGCTTGCGAGTAGCCTTCCAAGGCGTGTTTTGTGGCGGTGTAGGTTCCGAAGAAGGGCGGTGAGATGCGGCCGACGAGCGAGCTGCAGTTGATGATCAACCCGCTTCCCGCCTTGCGCATCGCGGGCAGAACCGACTGCATCGTCCGAATGGCACCGTAATAGTTGGCGTTCATCTGCTCATGGGCCTGAGCGACGCTGAAGGCTTCGGTAATGCCGAGAAACATGATGCCCGCGTTGTTGATCAAGACATCGACAGAACCATGGTCAAGAATCTGAGCAAAACTCGCTGCAACGGATTCATCGTCCGCCACGTCCATGTCGATTACCGAAACGCTGGCCGAGCAGGCTTCGAGCGCAGCCTTCTTTCCGGCATTGCGCCCTTCGGAGTTCCTCATTGTGCCCCAGACGCGGTAGCCCTTGCCCGCAAAGGCCTTGACTGCGCCCTCGCCGAACCCGCTGCTGGCTCCCGTGATCACTACTGTCTTGGCTTTTTCTGTCATTGTGTATTCTCCATATATGTGGTTAACTTACTGCACGGTACGAAACGCGATATCCACCGTGCAACAATAATATACCGCATGGTACGTAATGGTCAAGAGTAAATCAAAACTCCATAGAGGCAGACCCCGGACGATGAACCCGGAGGATGTCCTGCAGGTCGCCATCAGGGCCTACTGGCACGAGGGACCGGAGGTCTCGGTGAATGCCGTCTGCCAGCGTGCGGGCGTATCGAAGCCATCGCTCTACCGCGAATTCGGCAGCGAGGACGGGCTGACTGCGGCTGCGCTCAAGCAGTACGCCGACATGATCCTAAGCCAGCTACGGGGGCTGCTTTCGAGCGAACTGAGCTTTGCCGACAAGCTGGAGGCGATCATCACTTTCGCGAGCGAAGATCCTCGCAACGAACACGGGTGCTTGTTCGTGAAAATGCGAGCCGCCCGTCTGCATCTTGGACCGAAGACGCAGGCGAAGCTCGCAGAAATCGAGGCGACGGCTGTCGAGCTTTATGCGCGCTTTTTTCGGGAGAGCCGCAAAAGGGGGGAATGGCTAGCTAACTTTTCGCCGGATTTTGCGGCGCAATACCTGCATGCCCAGATCGGACTCGCGGTGTCTCAACGCGCGCTTGGCACCGAAACCGCCATTGTCAGGCCTCTTTTGGAATGTGCTTTGTCAGTCTTGCGAAAGCCATAGGGAACACGAATAATATTTCGTAGTCGCCTGTGCCGATCCCCCCCTCGACGACCTCCATGGTTTTCGAGACAACCGCCGCTGTTTCGTCGATGTCGGCTTCTATCCTTGCGGTTGATTGAACGCGTAGATCTGATGATGTCATCTTGTCATACATCTCGGCCAACATTGTATTAGCCGTCACGCATAACAATGTTCTTTTTTGCATTTTTTTTCATTTCCGTCTCAGAAAGTGCTTACTTTGTTGACATTTACTTGGGTAAATTGACGCATAACAATGGTTTGCTGGCGTGTGATATGCGTCAAGAAAGCAGGAAAGCGGTTGCGCCATTGAATACGAGTCCACGTTGGCCGGAGGGGTATGTGGCGGTGTTGA